>JBBRVV010000487.1:0-1511 GCA_038246525.1 Pseudanabaenales cyanobacterium | reverse complement strand
GGTGATTGCTCCTGTATATCTAGTTTAATAGAATTTGTGGAATCTGGTTGAGATTTTACATAAGGATCAAAACAGGGATAGAAATGATGTGTATAGAGTTGAATCTTGGCAATGCTAGGAGCATCAACCTTTTGATTACGAACCCATTTATTGAGATAGGCAAAAACATTGAGAGGACTAGTTTCAAAATCTTTGGCAAGTTCCGTTAACCTCCCCCAATTTGCATCATAACCTCCTTTACCCTGTTTGGCATTGACATCTAGATGAATGGCATAAGCAGCCGTTAGCTTATTAAGTGGAGCAGGATAGTTTTTGCCACTCGCATCTGTCCAACCATCAAGAATGTAATCGAGACGGAAGCGATCGCTACCTGTTAAGACTCGAAATGCTTGGGGCGCACTGTCGAGAAAAACAGTTTCTTCAAACTCTGTACCATCGATAAACGGCGGTACTGGCGATTCTGAGACAACGGTTTTTACGTCCAAAATCATCGGGAAAGCGAAGGCTAACCATGCTGGCATCACCCAAGACTCGGTATCTGTAGGATCGCGTCCTGCTGGCATTGCCATAAAATAGAATGTCATCGGTTGATCTTCGGGATACTTCATTTTGAAAGTACGATCTTTGCCTTCCGCGATCGCCTCATCAATCAGAAATGAATCCACGCTTTGATAATTACTTGAAGTAAAATCTGCTTGCAAATCCTTAGAAACAAAATGATTGCGAAGGCTAGTATCAAAACGAGTTTGGGCAATGCCCATATAAGCTTTTTGCAAAAACTTATTCGTCTCAGGCGTAAAGTAATAAGTTGGATAGAAATAGAGATAGCGATATTTGCCATCTTCAAAGGATTTACCCACCGCTTGCGTTTGATTCATCAAGATTTGCCGCAACATAATCTCAATTCCCGCAATACTAGAGATATTACGTTTAGCGTTAGAACCTCCTAACATCTGTTTGTTTGTGTAAACCTGCGGTGTAAATAGCACTGATGATTCCATCTGCTCTGTCACCGTGTAAGGTGAATGAGAAATAGAGCAGATTGCCTGTTTACCTCGTCCTGACTTTTTCGCAGCATTATAAAAATCTAACTCTTTCAAAAAAATATTGACTTGATCGGAAGTTGTAGCCTCATCCTTTTGACTAGGTAACATCACCACGCGATCGCACCAATCTTTAAGGTCTTGCCAAGGATCGGGCAGTTGATATTGATCGCGAATTAGCTTAGTAAGTTCGATTAAATGATTAACCAATTGATAGCCAATTTCTCGCACGTCTAACAAGCCTAAACCTGCTTCTGTCGCCAAATACTTAGCAGCGATAAAATACCACTCATAGGCGATTCCACCAGTATTTTTGAGTTCCTGAAGTTCAACAACTTGCGATCGCCAGTCAGCCAAACCTAAAAACTCAAGGGACGCAAGAGTGAGATTTAGCTCACGGGGTTTTGGTATGCTTTTTTCAACCTTTCGTAAATTATTAACTTTGTCTAGATAATCTTGCCAAAGTTG
>JBBRVV010000486.1:0-1528 GCA_038246525.1 Pseudanabaenales cyanobacterium | reverse complement strand
AGTTGATGAATTATTGCAAACTATGAACTCTCCGCTTTTGGCAATTTGGGGCGAAGCCGATCCGTGGATGAGTCCTCAAGTTCGAGGTGCTAAGTTTAGGGAATATTACCCAGCTTTGACCGAACACTATATTAATTCTGGGCATTGCCCCCATGATGACAGCCCAGAACTTGTTAATCCTTTAATTAGAGATTGGGTAAGAGCATTAGGTTAATGAGGAGTTAACTGGCTTTGTTTGAAGATACTAATATAGTCCCAAGATTTTTTATTAAACACCGAGCTCTTTTGAGCATGAGTTCCCAGCTAGAATATACTTAGTTCTCAAGGGCAGTTATGAACTTACCTTTCGAGTTCTATTTCGAGCAGCTAGCAATCTCAACGTTTACGAAAAGGCTTGGTGTAATGGTTCAAAAAATTGCCTTATTCAACCATAAGGGCGGAGTCAGCAAGACCACAACCACATTTAACTTAGGTTGGATGCTTGCATCTAAAGGAAAAAGAGTAATTCTTGTGGATGGCGATCCACAATGTAATCTTACAGGTATGGCTTTAGGCGAACAAACTGAGGATGACGAAGCAAGAATTCAAGAAATCTACAATACAACTTCAAATATAAAGACAGGATTAGCACCTGCATTTGAATCACAACCGAGGGCAATTGAGGCTGTTGATTGTATTCCAATACAGGGGCGCGATGGATTATTTCTACTGCCTGGTCATGTCGGGTTTGCTGAATATGAAGTACAGCTAGGTATTGCTCAAGAACTAAGTGGCTCACTTCAAGCACTGAGAAATTTACCAGGTGCTATTCACGACTTGCTTGAAAAAACAGCTCTCAAATTTGATGCAGACTATATTTTGATTGATATGAGTCCAAGCTTAAGCTCAATTAACCAGAACTTGCTGATGATTAGCGACTTCTTTTTAGTGCCGACTACTGCTGACTTTTTTTCCGTAATGGCTATCGATTCTTTAACTAAAGTGCTTCCAAGATGGCGTGCTTGGGCTAAATCAGCAAACTCACTTCAAATTTTAAAGGATGCCAACTATCCATTCCCCGAAGTTGATGTACGCTTTTTGGGGATAATTGTTCAAAATTATAGGATTATTGGAGGTAAAGAAACTGCTGCATTTCAAACTTGGATTGCAAAAATCGAGCAATCTGTCTCTGAAAATCTAGTTCCGACTTTAACACGTAGCAATATGATGCTACCAAGTCAGGCTTATCGAGATCAGGGACTTCAAAGCAGCTTATCTCTTGCAAAAATCTCTAATTTTAATAGTTTGATTGCAGTATCACAGATCCACAGAACACCTGTGTATGCCTTAACGCCTCAGCAATTACGACAAAAAGGAAGAGTTCTGGGAGCTAATCAGCAAAAACAGAAGGAATTTAGAAAAATTTTTTCGGATCTGGCAGAAAAAATTATTACACTAACTTCTAGAAGTGTTAATTATGCAGTCAGCGCTTGACCAATTTCGCATCAGCATTGGCAGAGTCCGAGACCTAATTGAACTTCATAATTCT
>JBBRVV010000485.1:0-1538 GCA_038246525.1 Pseudanabaenales cyanobacterium | reverse complement strand
TTTCAATAAATTTGATTTGACCGCGGCTCACCCATCTTTACCCTTTGGTACTGCCGTCAAAGTAACCAATGTTAACAATGGCAAATCAGTCGTGGTGCGGGTAAACGATCGCGGTCCTTTTCACGGTGGTAGAGTTTTGGATGTTTCAAAAGCGGCCGCTTCTGCCCTGGGCTTTTTGGCTTCAGGTGTCGCGCCTGTGCGATTGGAAGTGGTGTCCCTCCCACGTCAAAGAGTTTAAGCGGTTAGGATGACTCAGCTTTTTAGCAAGATTAATCAATTGCATGAGTTTTTAGCTAGTCGTCAGGCTTTGAGCTTGACTGCTACAGGTTTAATTCCCACTATGGGCGCACTACACCAGGGACATTTAAGTTTAATTCAGCGATCGCTGGCTCAAGATCAAACCACCATAGTTAGCATTTTTGTAAATCCAATCCAGTTTGCCCCAGGTGAGGATTTCGAGCGTTATCCACGGCAGCTAGAGCAGGATTTGGCGCTATGTCAGCAGGCAGGCGTAGACGCAGTATTTGCCCCAGATGCCCAGGAAATCTTTGGCGAAAATTGGGTAGATTCAAGCCAAAAGACTCTAATCCATCCACCTGCTGCGATCACTGAGGTGCTCTGTGGGCGATCGCGTCCAGGTCATTTTGTCGGTGTAGCCACGCTAGTAACCAAGCTCTTAAATATTGTGCAGCCGCAACACGCCTATTTTGGTCAAAAAGATGCCCAGCAGGTAGCCGTGATCAAAAGTTTAGTAAAAGATTTAAATTTACCTGTAGAGATTATTTCCTGTCCGATCGCCAGAGACAAACAGGGTTTGGCACTCAGTTCTCGCAATCAACATCTGACTGAAGCTCAAAGAATAGTTGCACCGCAAATTTTTGCCAGTTTGCAAGCTGCCCAATCTGTTTTTATCAACGATCAAAAAGATAGCGATTGCCTGTGCCAAATTGTAATAAATTACCTAGCCAATCTGCCCGAATTAAAGCTAGATTATCTGCAAGTAGTAGACCCGCATACCATGCAAAGCATAAGTTCTATCGCTCATTCAGGTCTGTTAGCGATCGCGGTATACTTGGGCAAAATCAGATTAATTGATAATATTTTGTTGACCAATCAAATTTAGCTAGTGACCCGTAAGCCAATCATTGCCATTGACGGCCCTGCTGGAGCAGGTAAATCTACAGTTGCCCGCCTGGTAGCTGAACGCTTAGGCTTGCTTTATTTAGATACGGGCGCTATGTATCGAGCTATCACCTTAGCGATTCTCCGAGCCGAAATTGGTTGGGACTTTAACTCCAAAGATTGCTTAGCCGAAATCAGCGATTTGCTTAACCAGACCGTAATTAGCTTGCTGCCGCCAAATTCGACCGATCAACCTGTGCAGGTATGGTTGAATGGGGCAAATGTGACTGAAGAAATTCGCCAAAGCTTGGTAACCTCAAAAGTCTCAGCGATCGCGGCTCTACCCCAAGTACGCCAGGTTTTGAGTAAGCAACAACGGGATTATGGCCAAGTTGGCGGGGTAGTAATGGAGGGGC
>JBBRVV010000484.1:0-1539 GCA_038246525.1 Pseudanabaenales cyanobacterium | reverse complement strand
TGAGCAGATGAGTGTGTGGTTGAATCTAAGCCAAGTTTCCCTACAACATTCCATGGCAATCTTTGTTGAAGATCAGATTGCTGGGTTTGCTTTGCTGTCCTTAGACGGGGTAGATGGATGGATTGCTGGGGCCAGCATTGATCCGAATTATCGTCGTAAAGGTCTCTTTACTGCATTAATGCGCTTAGAGCTTGATGTAGCTAGACGCGTGGGTTTGAAGCGTGTTTACCTTGAAGTTTTAAGACAAAATCCTGCGTTTAAAATTTATCAGTCCATAGGTTTTGTTCATATACGGCAGCTCAATATTTATTCCGACCAGAAAATTAACGAAGAGCCTAAGATGTTAGTTGAAAGATCTCCTCTTGAATTGATTTCCTTAGAAAAGTATTTCTACACAAGACGAGGTTTATTTAACCCAGCATGGCAGAGAAGAGAGGGTTATCTCAGACGGCATGTTAATATATTCTCTATGATGAACTCAACCGAGTCTGCTGGTGTGTTGTTGGGAGGAGATAAAATCACAGTAGTATTAGATGCTTGGAGTACCACTGAGGACGGGGCTAGAGAGGTGATGGACACTATTAATCAGCATTCAAAGAGTTCGTGGTCATTGAAAAATCAGCCTGAAGATCAAATTTCCAGATTTTTTAATGTTCGAGGAGTTTACCCAAGTGCAACGCAATCTGAAATGTGTGCTGCACTGACATAAACTGAGGTCCTAGTTCATAGAATACATAGTCTGATGTTTTGACGTGAATCTGGGTCATTTCCGTCAAACCATTCAAGTTGGTGTGAAGACACACAGCCTACTATTGAGCAGTTCATCGAAGGCGACAAAGGCTATCGCCGACGGGTGAAGGCTGGAGCGCTACCAAAATTTACTTTTTATTATCTCTTGTAATTATTCGAAATTAGTATATAATGAAGATCTAGCTAAAATGAAAGGAGAAGTAACCCTATGACACAAAAAGAACAATTAACGATTAATGCCATTTTAGAGTCCGTTGGATTAGAACCTATTCAGTCCACACAGACTCAAAGACGAGTCCATGATGAAGGATAAGTAGTTACAGAATACAGAAAGGGAGCGGTATTTTGACCCAGATCCTAATCCTAAATTGTAACCTGATTAACTTAGATTCATTCACAAAAAGCCAAATATGAAAGCGAGTTTCTTAATTTAGATAAGAAGCTCGCTTTTATAGTTGGATATGATATATTTTGTAAGGGTAATTCACAATTGCCCTTACAAAAATAATGAATTCCCTGTACAATAAATTCATGGATCATTCCAGCCTATTCCTCTCTATTTCAATAATAAATTACTAGAATGGAGTCGAAGAACTTATGACACTATCACTACTTGGTATAGCTTGTAGCCCTCGACGTAATGGCAACTCAACTGGCTTAATCTTAGAAGCGATGAAAACTGCCCAGGCCGAGGGTCATACGACTGAGCTAGTATATCTTAACGACCTCAACATTATCCCCTGTCAAGGGTGTAATGCTTGTTCAGCTAAAGGGATATGCATAATAAAC
>JBBRVV010000483.1:0-1578 GCA_038246525.1 Pseudanabaenales cyanobacterium | reverse complement strand
AGCCTATTCAATTAGATAAGCTAAGTCAAGTTTTACAGAAAGTTGGACAAAAAATACTAGCCTAAAAACACTACAATCTAATCAAAATCGAATCCTTGGCAGCGTATATTAGCTTTCCCATCTTAAGCTTATAATTAATTATGTGATTCTCTAGCGAATTGATCTAATTAAATTCCTTGCTAGATCAAATCCTCGTCGAGTATAGTCTTCGCTTTGTTTTAGTTTGCTCAGCAACATTGTTCCTTCAATAATAATCAAAATCTGTTCGGCTAAAAGATCGGGGTCAATCTCTGATTTAAGCTCAGCTTTTAATTTGTGTAATGGTTTAGCGATCGCTTTCTCCCAATCTTGAAATATTTGCTGCAAATGGTGACGGAAGGAAGTATCGTTTTCAACCAAATCAATAATTAAATTTCCCAATAGACATCCCATACATTGAGGTTCCTGTAGTTGCTTCTCTTCTAAGCGATCCAATATCCATAGAACTTGAGCCACAGGATCAGTTTCGATCAACTGAGCAAGATCTAAAATTCCACTCTTTAGCTTCTGCCACTCAAAATCAATCAGGGCATGAGCCAACTCCTGTTTTGAACTGAAATAGTTGTAGAAACTACCAGATGAAGCGCCACTGACCTTAAACAGTTCTGTTAGCCCAGTAGAATTGAAGCCTTTGCGATGGACAGTTTCAATTACCGAGGTGAGTATGTCTTCTCTAGTTCTTTTCAGGTTAGTCATTTTTCGGATTTTGCTCGCTCAATCAACTTCAGTTTAGTTAATTAAATTTAATTTGTAAAATTGTTATCTAAGACACACTATAGCTAAAATTGCCTCACTTAAATATAAAAAGTAGCTAGAGCGTATCCAGGGCTACAGCCTAATCCTGATAATTAAATATTCTAGTTAAATAGAACATTCTAGTTAATTTTGAATTTTTGGAGCAGCAGAATGGCAACTCAGATCCTAACCAGTCCACAAGAACTAGCAAAACTTGCGTCAACCGAACCTGTAGTTATTATTGATACCCGTACGCCTGAAGAATATGCCCTTGATCATATTCCAGGCGCTGTGAATATTCGGGATATTTTTACCTATTTGGTGGAAGATTCTAGTAGTGAAACGATGCAGTCTCTCCAAAACTACTTTGCGGGCATTTTTGGCAATGCTGGACTATCAGGCACGGAAACAGCCGTAATTTATGAAGATGCTCTCGATGGTGGCTATGGTCAATCCTGTCGGGGCTATTTTCTGCTCAAATACCTGGGCTATGAGAATGCGAGTATTTTGCACGGCGGCTATCAAGCCTGGAAAGCTGAAGGTTTAAGCATTACCGACGAATTACCTCAACTAGAACCCAAGCCCTTCCCGCTCCAACTCAATGCCAAGATTTTACTTTCCAAAGAAGATATGTTGAAAGTCTTGGAAGACTCTTCAATTGTGAAGTTGGATGTACGCGATCGCGATGAGTGGATGGCAGAAAGTTCTTCCCCCTACGGTAAGGATTTTTGTCCGCGCAAAGGTCGTATTCCCAACTCGGTCTGGATCGAATGGTACGACTTTATGGATTGTAGCTCAGACATT
>JBBRVV010000482.1:0-1591 GCA_038246525.1 Pseudanabaenales cyanobacterium | reverse complement strand
CTAGAAGTTAAGTTGGGCAAAGGTTCTGGCTTAAGTAATGTTGAAACTGCGCAGAAAACTCAGCTAACTACGATTGAAGAATGGGCTGCTGCGGATATGTTGGAATTAGAAGACTTAGGCAATGAGCAACAAGATTCATCTTTACGTGCCTGGATCGAAACTCAATCGGTATTTTTGGGCTATGCCTATAGTCCAATAATGGCGGTGATTCATTGGTGCGATCGCTGGATGGCTAAATTTGAAGAAAAGATCAATTCGATCTATCAAACATGGCAGAAGTTTTGGCAGAAGTTAGTCAGTTTTTTGGGAAATTCTAAGCCGCCCGAAGCTTAATTAATTTAAAATCTTATTTAGACAGGGCAAAATCTGGGGATAAGAGAATTTGAACCCCGCTAACTCAACTTTTTTTGGCAGTACCTTTTGTCCTGATAAAGCTAAAACCGAAGCTTCACCCAAAGCGATTTGGAGAACAAATTCTGGCACAGGTAAAAATGCAGGACGACCGACTGCTTGAGCTAGAGCTTCAGTAAACTCTGCATTGGTGACTGGATTGGGGGCAGTACCGTTGTAAATGCCTGCGAGTTGCGGTTGAGTTAGCAAAAATTCGATTAAATCTACTAAATCATCGCGATCAATCCAGGAGAACCACTGCTTACCTGTCCCTAGCTTGCCACCTAAACCCAATTTGAATATAGGCAAAATCCGCTCCAAAATGCCGCCATCGCCCAAGACTAGCCCTGTACGCAGCTTAATTACTCTTAAGCCGAGATTTGCCGCCATATCAGCTTCGGTTTCCCAAGCCTGACAGACTTGAGCCAAGAAATCCTTTCCTGCAAAACTGTATTCATCAAACTCCTTAGTTAAATCCGTGCCGTAAAACCCGATCGCGCTGCCATTGATTAGTACCTGTGGACGAGGATTAGCATTAGCGATCGCTTGGACTAAAATTCGGGTTCCTAATTGCCGACTTGCCAAAATATCTGCTTTTACTTTCTCCGTCCAGGCTGAACCAGATAAAGGCGAACCAGCTAGATTAATCACTGCCTCAATTCCATTTAGCGCCTGTTGCCAACTACCCAAAATTAAAGGGTGATAGCCCACTACCTGCACTTGAGCAAAAAATGCCTGAGGGAACATCTTTTGGGCTTTAGCTTGATCTCGTGCTAATAAAATTAAACTATGTCCATTTTTGTGCAGAATTTCAACTAATCTCTTCCCAACAAATCCTGTAGCTCCAGCGATCGCTATTTTCATATTTTCCCTAACTTCAATCTAAATCCCTAGCAGCTTAACTTAACTTGGAGAGCAATTTAACAATTGACTGAATTTTTTTGGCTTTTGAGCAATATCATTAATTAATTTGAAAAACTTCTAACATCTCTCTGGTATGATACTTTTGCAAAAATAATGGTCATTCTATGTTCTTTTCGCCAACGATTTTGATTATTGTATTGCTGATTTTATTATTCTATTTCGCACCACAGATATTCGTCCCAATCATGGTTGTAACAGCATCAGTGGAGAAAATGCGAGAAGACAAGCAAAAAATTGTGCGTACTCCTGGGAAAGATGACAAAATTTTAGAGAATCT
>JBBRVV010000481.1:0-1598 GCA_038246525.1 Pseudanabaenales cyanobacterium | reverse complement strand
TTGGACTTTTTCTGCCAAGCTTTGATCGATCCGTCTTCTCTTTCCCTCATTCCCATTCTCACCTGATTGCTTACGAATATTCTTATTCACCAATATGCTCACTCACAGGCGCAGTATAGGTATCGGTGAATTGCTGGGAATCAGAATCCTCTAGAGGTTTTAAGTGTTCTTGCTTATTGTGACTAGAATCTGGCTCTATATTACTAGTTACCCACATTACTAATTAATAGGTGCGAGCGAATAAGTAAAGTTAAAACTTCAAAATGAAGTGATCTGAAATCCATTACGAGAAAGTTAAGGATAAAAGGCCAGTTGAGGTAATCCAAGGGTTTCTTCCCAACCCATCATAATATTCAAACATTGAATTGCTTGAGCAGCCTGACCTTTCATTAAATTATCGATCGCTGACAGCACAATTACTCGACCAGTACGCTGATCCACTTCCAAGCCGATATAACAAAGATTTGTACCTTGCGCCCATTTAGTTTGAGGGAAAGTACCTCTAGGCAAAATTTTCACCCACTTGGATGTCCGATAGAAAGAACGATAAATGGTTAGCAAATCATCAGTAGTCAAGCCTGGATCACGTAGGTTGCCATAAACAGTAGCCAAGATCCCCCTAGCCATGGGAATGAGGTGAGGCGTGAACTGTACCAAAATTTCCTGTGCCGCTAAGTCACTACAAACCTGCTCAATTTCTGGTGTATGCCGATGACTAGCCACCCCGTAAGCACCCAGAGAACCAGTAGCTTCTGCCAGCAAGAGATTAGTTTTGGGCTGACGACCACCGCCTGAAGTACCAGATTTGGCATCAATGATGATGTTGCTTGGCTCAATTAATCCCTGCTTGAGTAAAGGGGCGAGTGCCAATAAACTAGCAGTAGGATAGCAACCCGCACAACCAATTAGACTTGATTGAGCAATTCGATCATGGTAAAGCTCTGGTAATCCATATACTGCTTGGGAAGCGATCGCTTGATCCTGACGAGCAGTTTTGTACCATGCCTCATAGGTATTTAAGTTAGTAAATCGATAGTCAGCCGAAAGATCTAAGACTTTACAACCTGCCGCTAATAGGGATGGAGTCAGTTGAGCCGCAACTCCATTGGGCAGAGAGAGAAAAATAATCTGAGCTTGGTCAGCAATTTCGGCTGGAGCTAGATCTTGAACTTTTAGGTCGACTTTATGGGCTAAATGAGGATAAATATCGCCAAAGGATTGACCCGCGCTATCTCTACCGCCTAAATAAGTAAGCGCTAAATTGGGGTGATCTTGGAGTAATCGAACTAACTGTACGCCGCCATAGCCAGATGCTCCGATAATTCCTACTGGTAAGCGATCGCCCATAGTTGTTTCAGCCCTAGTTAAAATTCATAATTTGGTTATTCTAACTTGATCGCTACATCGCTTCTACTTAAGCGGGCTTAAAATTCCAAGTAATTAACTAAGTCTGGCAATATACAGCCAAATAATATGCAGCCAAATAAGGTTAAGTTATTGAAGCTTCTGGATTTGTTCTAGGGTTAGTCCCGTAAATTTGGCGATTAAATCTACCTCAAGTCCAGAGCTCACCATATTCAAGGCTATCTGAATTTTCT
>JBBRVV010000480.1:0-1606 GCA_038246525.1 Pseudanabaenales cyanobacterium | reverse complement strand
TTGTGAGCTAGAAATTTTGACTACACAGGATCAAATCGTCATTAAACCAGTTCGTAGAATCCGTGGAAAGTACAAAATCGAGGATTTGGTTGCCAAACTACCTCACAACTATCAGACTGAAGAGTTGGATTGGGGAGTACCTGTAGGTCTGGAAGTATGTAAGCATAATTAGTTATTAGTTTTTGGTTGATATAATAGGTAGACCTTATATTTCTTGGAGTGATCTGTAGCCATGTACAATGCTTTGGACATAGCTAAATACTTTATAAAGCTTGCCTCTCCTGAAGAAGAGGACTTTATTACCAACTTGAAGCTTCAGAAGTTGCTTTACTATGCTCAGGGATTCTATCTAGCTCTACATAAAAAGCCTCTATTTAGTGAACAAGTTAGGGCTTGGCAATACGGTCCCGTAGTAACAGAAGTTTACTATAACTATAAAGAACACAGCGTAAATACTATCCCACAGCCTGATGATTTCGATATAGAGCAGTACGACCAAGAAACGCGAGAACTGTTGGATGAAGTTTATGAAGTTTATGGACAATACACCGCTCCAACGCTAATGCGCTTTACTCACAAAGAGCTACCTTGGAAAACCACTCTTATTAATGAAGAGATATCCCATCCATTGATGAAAGAGTATTTTGAGACTCAATTGGTTAAATAGCCATGGCAAAGTCAAAAATAAAGAGTAAAGAACCTAGCAATGGGCAACGCATTGTCCAGCCTCACTATGTACAAAACGTCCCAAATCCTGATTTAGAACCTCCTGTCTTTTGTCTTCGTCATCTTGATAGAACTCATGGTTTAAACAGTTGCGATAAAGATGAAAAAGCTGCCTTAGCCTCTACATTGCATAAATTGAGTCAATTAACTTGGAGTCAACTTCGTCTAGCACCTCGCCATGGAGTTGGGTATGAAATAATTGACCGTAGTAGCTTTCGTGTTGTTATTCCCCAACACATCACTGAAGATGTCAATCTTATTGCATTCCGCTTTATTGGAAAAGCCCCAATGGTTGGCTATAAGGATGAAGCCATTTTTCGCATCGTATGGCTAGATAGATCATTTGAAGTTTATAATCACTGAAATATCGATTGCCGACTAATTGCTAAAGCCCCCCACTAAAAACCCTATGACCCGTGACCTGCGATCGTTTCTCAAGCTGCTCGAAGAGCGCAAACAACTCCATCGGGTCAAAGCCCTCGTTGATCCTGAATTAGAAATTGCTGAAATTAGTAATCGCCTATTGCAATCGGCTGGGCCAGCACTGCTATTTGAGAATGTGAAGGGATACAACACACCTGTTGCCGTAAATTTATTAGGGACAGTAGAGCGCGTCTGCTGGGCGATGGGCATGAAGGAGCAATCAGAACTAGAAGTCCTTGGTACGAAATTAGGGAAGCTCCAAAGTCCAAAACCACCTAAGAAAATCTCACAGGCGATTGAATTTGGCAAGATTCTTTTTGATGTAGTTAAGTCCCGCCCGCAAAAGGTTCTCTTTGGAAATGCCCCTTGTCAAGAGGTAGTTTTACAAGGCGATGATGTCGATTTCGATCAAATTCCCATCCTTAAGCCTTATCCGAAAGATGGTGGTCGAGCGGTA
>JBBRVV010000479.1:0-1616 GCA_038246525.1 Pseudanabaenales cyanobacterium | reverse complement strand
GTTGAAACCGGGCTGCCCATCGAGATCTTTCCAGAAACCGCTCCCTTCACCCTCGAAGCGACGCTAGATGTTGATTTTCTGCCCGAGGCGTGAGATTGAGAATATTAGCTCACGGTGCCCTTCTGAAACTAAGCCACTATAAAGTACGGATAAACAACACGTTTGTATTAACCTATCATGATTAATCTTTAAGCGGTTGGGATACATTGGGATCTTTAGACTGGGCAAAGGGTCATTAAGCCGGTATTAATTATATTTCCTCACCTAATTGAAATGCCATCTGAATAAAAGGCCCAACAGATTTTCCTAAAATTGCCATGCCAGCATCATGCGCATTTTCAAGTTTATATCGTCCTGCAGCAGATCCATTTAAAGCATAATCCTTATTCTCAATAGTCACGACACACCAATATTTATCACGGCACTCGATCATTACTTCATCATGATAAAAAGGCCAATCACCATCAAAATCCTCTCTTCTAACGATTGCATGACGATAATGAGGATTATGTGTCCGCTGAAACTCATCAATCAATGTTCGATAATGAACCTTATGTTCTGTATGTTGATATCTAGTTGTTTGAACTCGATAATTTCGATTACCTAAGTCTTCATCTTTCAGAAGTATAAAATTGTATAAAGTAGGGGAATACTGTAAGGCTTTCTTCCCTAATTGTCCAATTGTGAACTGCCGACAAATAGCCCGAATGAAACTTTCTAGTTTAATCAGGATTTGCCGTTTTGTGTAGCCTAAAACTTCTTCTACGGCTTCCAAGTTTCCCATCATTCCTAAAATCTCTGGATTTGAGGTGATGAGGTTGCTCTCATATTCTTCCCACAACTGTTTGACATTAATGCTTGGTTTTTCTGCTGAAGTAACCACGTCAAGATTGTAATATCGAGCAAATTTTCCAAACTCTGATAGTAAATAGACGAGCTTTTCCAAATCTTCGTCATTTGTGAGCAAATTAAAATCCTCGTGTAACACGGGAATATTTTTTGTTGAAAAATATGAGGAAAGAATGGTCTCTTTAAATTCCAGTAGGTCATGCCCACCTTTTCCTCCACACCCCTTTAGATGCCTGCCATTTGGGTACATACCATACTGTTCATGATGACCAAGGCAGATATGGCATTTCATCAGTCGCTCAAATCCGCTAGATAATAATTGAAATGGAAGATAATAGAATTTATTTACTAAGTTTAAATTTTGAAACTCGCCAAATCCAAGTTCGATAAGCTTAACGGCAGACTGTAATTCATCGTGTAAGTGAAGATCTTTAAGTATTGCTTCTTCCATGTCACAGCCTCAGAGATATAAATAATTGTAGGGAGTTTAACTATGTATTAGTGTCAGATTTGCTAGATGATACCCTTTGCGCCTCGCATTATCTGTTAGATCTACGTGATAAAACCCGCTTTTTCAGGAATTAAACATCACATCTGCCGAATAAGTCCGGAATTTCAGGGATTATCCAGCTTCTGCCCATGCCATCACCTCAGTCACCCCGTCTGCTTGACCAAGTGAGAGAAGCGATTCGCCTCAAGCATTTCAGCCTCAAAACCGAGAAGTCTTATATGTACTACATTCGAGACTTCCTGAACAAAATCAGCCC
>JBBRVV010000478.1:0-1616 GCA_038246525.1 Pseudanabaenales cyanobacterium | reverse complement strand
CAAACTACAGTATTACTGGTGCCAAAGTCGATCGCTACCAAAGTCACTTAGCTAAATCTCCTTGAGTCACGCCTCCAGGCAGGGTACGGCTAACTTTTGCAGGCACTAAAATTTGATCGAGATCGGCATAACCAATAAAACGAATATAAACTAACTCTCCAGCTTGAATTTCTGGACTATCTGCTTGGTGCAGTTGGGGATCAAATTCTACTTGTTCCCAGGCTTTGCCAATTTGCTCGTAATTCCAGGCTTGGGTCAGTTGTCCTAAACTCCCCATCAACGCCACTAAATTTTTAGCGGGTAGATCAGGCTTCGCTTCCACCATTTTTACGAGACTAGGATATTGGGTCAGTAGCGATTGCAGTTGTCTAAAGCTAGTTTGCCGAAACTCTTGCTCGGACTCTTGTTTTTGACTGCTCAACTTTTGGCGCAATTGCAGACATTCTTGCCTAAGTTCGGCATTTTCGGATTTCTCAGTTAGGGCTGATTGTGCTGAGGTTTTATTTAGTGAATTTTGATTGCTGGTTCGATTACTTGCCTGATTATTGGCAAAGGCGATCGCGATCCCAAGCAGAACTAAAAGATTTAATAGACCAAGCGGAAGGAAGTAGTTTCCACTATCAAGCAACTCAGTCATGATCAATTAGATAATTTTTATTTTAGAATTTAACTTAAAGTTCAACCTGGAGGCCATGTTAGCGATCGCCCACCCAAAATATGCAAATGCAGATGAAAGACCGTTTGCCCACCATCAGCACCACTATTAATCACTAAGCGATAACCATTATCCAAACCTTCTTGTTTGGCAATTTGTTTGGCAGTCAACAATAAATGCCCCAGTAAGCTTTGATCTTCGTCAACTGCATCGGGCAGCATTGGAATCGGTTTCTTCGGAATTACTAAAATATGAATGGGAGCTTGAGGATTAAGATCCCGAAATGCTAGACAAAGATCATCTTCGTAGACAATATTGGCGGGAATTTGGCGCTGAATTATCTTGCTAAAAATTGTTTCTGACATAAAGCTAAGATTTATTTAAATGCGACCACGTAGCATTTGTGCCATTTCGTTGGGTTTAGGCGAGTTCTCGATCGCTGTTTCCTCAGTAATTCTGCCATCTTCGTAGAGGCGATAGAGAGACTGATTCATCGAACACATACCATCAAACGTACATTTCGGGATGATTTGCTCAATTTCTTCCACTTCTCCGCGACGGATATAATCCTTAATTGCTTCAGTGTTAATCATGATTTCATGAACTGCCGCCCGCTTAGCATCCGTGGTTCGCACTAGAGATTGGGAAATTACTGCTACCAGGGTCTCGGCAATTTGAATCCGCATCGGTCCCTGTTGCTCTGGTTCAAAGAGGTTGAGGATTCTATCGATGGTTTTCACCGCACTATTAGTGTGCAATGTGCCAAATACTAAGTGACCTGTTTGTCCAGCTTTCAATGCCGTATTTACGGTTTCGCGATCGCGCATCTCGCCAATCAAAATAATGTCAGGATCTTCGCGCAGAGAAGCTTTTAGGGCATTGTCAAAAGCATGAGTATGAATACCTACCTCGCGTTGCTTTACAATACATTTTTTACTGGGGTGCACAAATTCCACAGGAT
>JBBRVV010000477.1:0-1636 GCA_038246525.1 Pseudanabaenales cyanobacterium | reverse complement strand
CCCTCTGAGAGGTTGCCGCAACAGGCTTTCGCCACACTGCCTCAAACTGAGATTTGAAGTAAGAAAATAGTCCGTAAACATCAGCGATGCGACAACCTAAACCATCAGGGTCAAGTGTTTTTGGGACTGTTATGCCTCCGTGCCAAGACAGCGAATAATGAGAAAACTGATTTCGCAGTTCTGACTTCATATATTCAGAAGTACCGCCGCAAAATACAATTTCATCTAAATCGGGCGGCAGCACTTCATTAATCCAATGAGATAGCATTCGAGCGTAGTCAAAGCGAGACTGCTTGACTGCTTCAATCAATTGGTCAACTTCTCGATCTCTAGCTGCCTCCTCTCGATTCCGAGCAATTCGATAAAAGTAAGGGCGGTTGTAGCTTACGCCCGAAGAGGCGATCGATAAAGCCAAACGAGAAGCATCATAGTTAGAGGTTCGCTCTTGAACTAGATCCACCAACCTTACCATTCCTAAATCTGAAGTTTTGCCCTTACCGACAGCACCGCGTGCCGAAACTATTACGGAAGCATTACGAAATCCCACCATGACAAAGGCAGTTACCCGCTGCTTGAAGGCTGAACCTAAATTGCTGTTGTGGATCAAAGCACTGCCGCCGCCTTCTTGCAAAGCTTGGGTTTTGTCCAGGGTGACGGAGAGCTTGCCGGTGGGCGTTTCAAATGAAGCAGAGTATTGGCTTAACAGCTCAAAAAATTGCTTGGAGTCGTTAAACTCGCCTGGGGGCAAGAAAATGGAGATCGCAGCGCTGAATTGATCACCCAAATCTAACTTCCGCGACACTACCCACAAAGCTGCTAGAGCTTTGTACAAAGCGCTACTGTACTTCAGTCCTGCCAAACCGATGTGAGCGTTGAATTGCGCTGCTGCCAGGTAGCCAACGGCTCGGCATTCATTGCCAATTGCCACCCAAGCAATATTTTCGGGAGATGCCGATGCCAGGTTGGGTTTGGTGAAAGAATTGGCTATGTCTTGGCTCACGGGCCCCACCTGCGATTCCATTACAAACGAGCTTGCTTTACTGCCTGCTTGCGAGCCGATGCAAAAAACTCTAGTAGATAAGCCGCCAAAATCTATAGCCATAATAGCATCTGGTATTGATGATTTTTTCTTCATGAATGCTGGCTTTTATTACGTTATAAAACGATAATATTGGATTCGATTTAAGTCTGACCTCACCATGTGCGGTGGTTTTGGATAGTTAAAATAACCCCCTCCAAATGGCGGGGACAGACTGTCTGTCAAGGAATACATCTCGATTTATATCGATTGCTTTGTACTCCCTACAAAGAAAAACTATGCTACTGTTCACTAAGATGAAATGCTAAGGATTAATTCAAAACTTTAAGGTTGAGTGCTTATTTTGAGAGGGCGATCGCCTGCTTTGATTGCAGAGTTGGCAATTTCATCTTAGCGATCGGGCTGGCGTATTTTGGATGCAGCTTGTACAAAATATTAGCGGAATATGGGTATGCTACACATCTATTTCCCGACACCTTTATTAATAGGGAGTTGTAGATTTTACTGTAGTTTAGACTAAAAATTGGTTGCAGGTAAAAGTAGCCGCCTTTTAAGCTCAGGCAAGCTATTGCTCAAAAACTCAAGAAGGAAAAGATT
>JBBRVV010000476.1:0-1664 GCA_038246525.1 Pseudanabaenales cyanobacterium | reverse complement strand
GAAGCTGGAACCGATATGGGGCAATTGCTTACGCGTAAAGAGAATATTAAACAAATGAAGGCGATTAATGCCGACCTAGATAAAGCTTTGGGCCGAATTGCGGGTGGGTTATATATTATCACCGCTCAAAAGGGAGACTTGCGCAGTGCGATGTTGGCTTCCTGGGTGACTCAAGCGAGCTTTAAGCCTCTGGGTGTGAGTATTGCGGTAGCTAAGGATCGGGCAATTGAATCTTTTGTGCAGGTGGGCGATCGCTTTGTACTGAATGTCCTGGAAGAAGGTAATTATAGTAAATTGATGCAGCATTTTCTCAAGCGGTTTGCCCCAGGTGCGGATCGCTTTGCCGGAGTTAAGACCCAGCCTGCTAATAATGGTTCGCCGATTCTGACCGAGGCTTTGGCATATATGGAATGTCAAGTTTCTAGTCGGATGGAATGCAGCGATCATTGGTTGATCTACGCGATCGCCACGGAAGGTCGAGTTTCTAACCCCGATGCCATGACTGCTACTCACCATCGCAAAGTTGGAAATCACTATTAATTTCACTCTTAATTAATGCGGATATCTGTTTAATGGCGGCTAAAAAATCTGGAACTAGATCTGCCGCCCAACTACCTTCAAATTTGCGTAGCGATCGCTCACAGGTAGCACAAAAGTAGAGACTAAACTGCCCTGGGTAGCCGTTAATTGTAATGCTTAGATTTTCAATTTGACTAGAACATTCCAAGCTTTCCTGATCGGCTAACTCATTTTCCATGTCAGCGATTACTTGCTCTAACTGCAAACAAAGGCTACAGAAATGCTTGATTTCAGTTTCACTCAGCTCTACAGCCCAAAATTCCCCACCAATTAAGCCTTGATAGGGAACAGATTCAGATGACCAGCCGATGCGCCAACCAATTCCAGTGAGCAGAAGTCTATCGTCCAAGCTCTTGCTTAGCCCTTGATAAGCTTTGTCTAAAAACTGGTATCGGGTAAAATTTCGGAATTCTTTAACTCATCTGACATTTCCATAATTGCTCTAACTACGGGCTTCATTGCGCGATCATCATAGTCTTCATCATCAAATCGCTTCATTTTTGCCCGCATAGCCACCTGTACTGTAATTCGATAACGGCTAGAAGAGCCTTCAATCAGTTCTTCTACTCGTTGCAAGATTTCGGAGGAATCTAAAATGTATCGCTTAGGCATAGGGCTGTTAAATAAATTTTGACTGCTCTTTATCTTAGCATGGGTAATTTGAGGATCGAAAAACTAGCTGCTGCTAAGTTCACTCTTCATAATCTCCGCCAATTGCAATCAACTAAATATTTTTACGATCAAAGCCTTTTCCTGGCTCCCATAATCCCAGTATACTGATTCGCTTCCCATTAATTATTTTCTTCTGCCCTCCTCTTAGGCTGTAACTATAGCTGACAGGACTCCTCAGACAAAAATTCTGATTCGTCCAGATACTTCAAATTGATCTCACCTTCGGCAACAACTAGCTTTAGTATTTCCAGGCTAGCTCGTTTGACTGAATCTTGAAGCTTGTGATCACTCTACCGTGTTCTTTTACACTGATAGTTTTTTTGAGAATTTCCCATAATCGTCCGCTACTAAGATCTATGGAGCGCTCTTCTCTTAACTGAGATTCTCCGTCTACCTACGTACTCGCCACAGCT
>JBBRVV010000475.1:0-1665 GCA_038246525.1 Pseudanabaenales cyanobacterium | reverse complement strand
GAGCATTTGGAAAAGATGCAAACTGTTCACGCCAGGATCAGAGAAATTAATCTGATTTTGCAGCAAGAAAACATTGATAAGCCAAGTGTGAGTTATGACTTATTCACTGAATGCGCTAATTACATCGCCCCAGAGAAGGAAGTTATTCAAGAATTACGCGATCGCACTGAGGAACCAAACTGGCTAAAAGAAATCGCAGCGATGATGCCTAGTGCCAACAATGTAATCCAATTCCCCCATGTCAAAGTGTTCACAGAGCCACTGGTCGAAGTAAAGGCTGTAGTAATTGAATACAAATTTGAGGCGGTGAAAAAACGAGGCAAGGATACAGATGTGAGTCAAGGCTGTTTGTTTTAGATATTAGGGGCAGTGTAAAAGCTGTCCGTTGGCGGTGGTGTAATTGACAGAAAAAATAATGCAAATATCTCCATACCAAGAACAAATCCTGGAGTGGGTAAAATCTGGCTCAGGTCATGCCACTTGTAATGCTGTAGCTGGTTCAGGCAAATCTACTACTCTACAATTAGCCGCGAATGCCCTGGTCGAAGCGGGTATCAATCAACGGATGATTAAAATTGTTGTGTTTGGTAAGGCAAATTCTGAAGACTTAATCAAGAAATTCGGATCAGCATGGAAAGATTCAATCTGCACAATGCACTTGATCGGCTGGACAATCCTGAAAGCTCATCTCGGCATCGGCAGAGGTAGAGTTGAAGTAAATAAATATCAGGTGATCGCATATAACCTGGGTTACTTCCAACACAAGAGTCTTAAAGACCAGAAGGCGATAGAAAATAACCAAGATTTACTGCAATTGGTAAATTTAATCAGGTTGACCAATAATCTACCAACTTATTTTGCAGTTCAAGAGTTGGCAAATCATTATGGAATTGTGGTCAACGATGCTCAACAAGTAACAGAAGCCTGTGCTGCAATTCTTCGGGAAGGGATTGACCAAGCAAGATTTGCTCATATATTCGACTTCACCGACCAAATTTGGCTGCCCGTACATTTTAGGGCAAACACACCAAAGCGAGACTTTATCATGCTGGACGAGAGCCAGGATTTAAATGCTTGCCAAACTGAATTGGCTGTATCTCTGGCAGGAAATAGTGGCAGAATTTTGGCAGTTGGCGATCCGCATCAATCGGTATATGGCTTTGCTGGAGCAGATCATGACAGTTACTACAACTTACAAAAGCGCCTAAATGCTGAAGAATTGCCCTTGAGTATTTGTTACCGTTGCCCAGCCAGTGTCATAAATTTGGTGAATAAAGTTTTTCCTGGCATCCCAATTCAACACAAAGTTGAGGCAGAAATTGGCGAGGTTAAAATCGTGAAAGATTTAGCACCAACCACAGGCGATTTAGTGCTTTCCCGTAAAACTGCACCATTGGTCAAAGCTTGTATCAAATTAATTGGACAAGGAATTAATGCCAGCGTAAAAGGTCGTGATATTGGCGCAGGATTGAAGCTGGAGGCTGAAGCGATCGCTTGTTTCCCAAGATTTCATTACAGCAGTTTCAAAAGCTTTGCCGAGGATTACAATGCTATGAAACAGTTGTAAGCAATCAGGTGAGAATGGGAATAAGTGAAAGAGAGGAAGGATCGATCAAAGCTTGGCAGAAAAAGTCCAACACGGAGCGTCCTTGTGCTTTACAAGTT
>JBBRVV010000474.1:0-1672 GCA_038246525.1 Pseudanabaenales cyanobacterium | reverse complement strand
GCCTCTCCTAGATTATTAGACACTCCCAAATTCTTTGCTAAATCTGCCATTGCCGATCGCGATGATTCGATGTCTGGCGGCTGCATGGGCTGAAATGGATCGGGTTGCACAGCTTGGGCAAACTCAGCAAAAGATTGACCAAAAATTGACAGTTTAAGTCGTGAATCTGGTTTAGGAAGCTCTTGTTCACTTGTAATAAATTCAAAATTATCCCGCCCAAAAAATTGACGCAAAAAGTCTTTACCTTTTGGGGTATTTTCAAGACTGGCTGTAGTAGTGAGAATCTTTAACTGGGGTGAGTCTGGTGTTAGTCCGATACGGTGATAGAGTAAACGCAAAAGATAAGCAACTTCTGTTCCAGGTGTGCCACGATAAGCATGAAGTTCATCAATAATCAAGAAAAATTGATTTTCAGGATCGCTCCGAAGCCAGTCACGAGTGGCATCAAAGACATTGTTTTCAATACTTCGCATCATCATGATGTTGAGCATTGAGTAGTTGGTAATCAGAATGTCAGGGGGGCAATCTTGCATATCCCAACGCGATCGCATTTCACTACCATCTAAGCGTGGAAAATAATAGCGCAAATCATCATCCGCTAAAGGGTTACTTGCGATCGCATTTATGACTTGAGCATACTGTGCTTCAAGTGTTTCTAATTCTTCTTTTAGCCTTTTGAGATTGGGTGGTTTTTGGATTCCTGAAATAGGCGTTTGTCCTGTGTAACGCCCAAATGTAATGCGATTATCTCCTCTTGTTTCATTTAGCCATTGATGTACTGAATCACCTTCTAAAACCTTTCGCAGTCGTCGCAATTGATCCTCAACTAAAGCATTGAGTGGATAGAGAATTAGAGCGCGAATCGCTTTTTGGCGTGGCTCATGCGCTCGTTGCGATATCCATTCACCGCTAGGATTAATTGCCTTATCCCACCAACGATGATTTGATGGTGGCTGCGTGTTAGGAATCCATGAAGCGGATTCTTTGGCTAGTTGGGCTAATAAAGGCAGCAAGAAACATTCTGTTTTACCCGAACCTGTGCCTGTCGTAACGACGATATCTTTTTGATTAACAATGGACTGCCGTAAACTGTCCCATTGATGTTGATATAAATTTATACTCGGATCAAAAATTGGCTGCGCTAGGTCTTCCAATCCTCGATATTCAGGTGGTAGTTGCCTTGATGCTGCCGCCAGATTCATTCCTGATGAAGGATAAACTGGAACTGGTTCAACTAATGGCGGTAAGCTCAAAATAGGATTTTGTGGTTTACTCAGATATTCCAAACGGCGATCGCGTTCTTCGGCAAGTGATCGATAACGAAGTGGAAATGCACTCTTGATGTAGAGTTGGTAAATGCGGTCAAGTCTTTGATAAGCGCCTAATAAGTCATGCATTCTGTTTTTCCTTAGTGCAAATTTATATTGAGTTTACTTGTTAGCAATTCTGCGACTTCTGCCTGTATCCCCTGATAGTGCAGAGTTCGCCCGAAATTTGTTTTTACTTCATTTGGCAAGCATCCTGATGCTAAAACCAAAGCCCGTTCATAGATTTCTGACCAGCGTTGTGACAAAGGTATATATAGGCTAGCTGTTTCGCGATCATAGTGTGCGTTAAGTGTTTGATGATCATGTTGCAATGCTAAAAATCTTAATCCATACCAATCTCCTTG
>JBBRVV010000473.1:0-1674 GCA_038246525.1 Pseudanabaenales cyanobacterium | reverse complement strand
AGCAACATCTATAACAGATTCGTATTCTTCAGACAATTTTATTGATGTTCGTTTTCATGATTATGATACGTCATCTCTGGGATCATCACCTTCCCATAATTTTACTTCTTCACCTTCCATTCGTGTAAGATCAAAGAAGTTGCTCAATATAGAATCCATTAGAGAAATCTCAAGTCATCGGCAAAATCGAAGCCCGCGATCTCAACTTCACTTATGCTGGTGCTATTCAGCCTGCACTAAGCCACATAAATTTTACAATTTATCCTAGTGAAACCATTGCGATTTTAGGCCCCGTTGGTTCTGGCAAATCTACGCTTGCTAATGCATTGATGCGCCTAGTAGAAGTTCCATCAAATCAAATCTTCATTGATGCGGTAGATATTACCAAAATGCGGATTGCAGATTTGCGCGAGATTATTGCTTTTGTACCGCAGGATAGCTTTCTGTTTAGTGCGACGATGCGCGATAACATTCGCTATGGCAAACCTCAAGCCTACGATCATGAAGTCGAGAATTTCGCAAATCAATCTCGCATTGAGCAAGAGATTCTCAAATTTCCGAAGCAATATGACACGTTTGTGGGAGAACGCGGCATTACGCTATCAGGTGGTCAGAGACAGCGGACTGCTTTGGCTAGAGCCTTGCTAGTAGACACGCCAATTTTGGTACTAGATGATGCGCTCTCAAGTGTGGACAATCAAACTGCCACAAGTATTTTAGGGAATCTACCTCAAAATAAAACCGTGTTATTTATTACCCACAATCTCTCAGCAGCCTTAACTTGCGATCGCATTATCCTAATGGATGCAGGCAAAATCGTCCAAGTGGGAACCCATGCTGAACTTCTCGCTGATTCACCGCTTTATCAAAAGCTCTGGAATCAACATAAGCTTGAGGTTGCTATTAATTGAGTGGATATCATTTGTAGACAGACAAGGGGCTTAAGCCCCTTGTTAAACAGACAAAATGAGTATAAAAAAAGATGCGTGCCACGCATCTTTTTTTTATACTCATTTTGTCTGAAAGATTGCTTCGATCGAAGTAACATTAAGAGGACGAAATAGAAAGAATCCTTGACCAGCTCCTTCTTCGTTGAGTACATCTTGCAAATAATTTAACTGGGCTAAGCTTTCAATACCTTCAGCAACAATATTCACCTTGACACTCTGTGCTAGAGATATGATCGCTTTCAGGATCTCGATCCCGTTGATATTTTCATGGATGTTATTAACAAAAGAACGATCTATTTTTAAACCGTCGAATGGAAATTGATGTAAATAGGCAAGCGAAGAATAGCCTGTGCCAAAGTCATCAATATAAATCTTAATTCCTGCTTGCCGTAACTGTTTAAGCATACTTATAGCAAAATCAGGATTTTCCATAATCGCACTTTCAGTTAGTTCGATTTTGAGATGCTCAGGAGATAGTTGCGTTTGCTGGAGAATATTGAGGCACTTTTCTAGCACATCATCCTGTGCTAACTGTTTGGGGGATAGATTGACACTAACTGAAATATCTCTCGCGATCGAGAAGCGTTGCTGCCAAGACTTGACCTGCATACAAGCATTTCGCATCACCCAATCACCAATCGGGATAATTAGTCCTGTCTCTTCAGCAAGAGGAATAAATTGAGTTGGCGATATTAAGCCTCGTTCGGGATGTTGCCACCGAATT
>JBBRVV010000472.1:0-1690 GCA_038246525.1 Pseudanabaenales cyanobacterium | reverse complement strand
TACACAGCTTTTTTTCTGGCAACTTCGTATCGATGTACTTTTTTAGTTGTATCGGTGCGCTAGTTTTGTGGATGAAATCGACAGCCAAGTCAAAGCGGGCTCACTCATTAGGTGATGTGGTTGATTTGATATTTCCTGCTGGAGATACTGAGGCTTTGGCTAATTGTTTAAAAGAGGCTTTTAGCGATCGCCTTCGGTTAAAAACTTGGGGCGAAGCCAGTAGAAAGATAATTGAGCAATACAGTTATACCCAAACCACCGAGGGACTAAGCAAAGCACTATCATATTTATCAGTATTGTCATAGGAAAATGTTTTCACCATCCCGCATCCACCTTTGGTGCCCAGAACTTTTTGAATCAAAAGGTGGTATTCAAGTTTTCTCGCAATATTTCTTTAATGGTTTACGAGATGTAAATTCTCACGCACATTATGAAGTTTTTTTGAAACATGATGCTGATTTGCCCTTGGATTTTGCTGATATCCCCAGAGCGCAATTTCACTTCTCAGGAAAATTTCTAAGCTCGATTAGAACAATTCCTTTTGCTATCCAACTGCTAACTCAGGGAGTTTGGCAACACCCAGATTTAGTAATTACCACTCATCTAAATTTTACCGTCGCCGCCTATTATTTAAAAAAGCTAACCAAAATTCCTTACTGGGCGATCGCTCATGGCATTGAAGCTTGGGATATTAAAAATCCCTATTTAAAAACTGCTCTTCACGATGCCGATCTCATACTTGCAGTGAGTAATTTCACCCGCGATCGCTTACTTAAAGAGCAAAATCTCGATCCTGAGAAAGTTGTGGTTCTCCCTAATACGTTTGATAGCAGTAGATTCCAGATTGCTCCTAAATCCTCCAAGCTTTTAGAAAAATATGGCTTAACCCCAGAACAACCAGTTATCCTTACCGTGGCTCGACTGGCGGAAGTAGAACGCTATAAAGGTTACGACCAAATCCTTCTAGCTCTCCCCTTTATTCGAAAAGCCATACCTAATATTCACTACATCATTGTTGGTAAAGGCGGCGATCGCGATCGCATTGAGAACCTGATCCAACAACTTAATTTGCAAGACTGCGTAACCTTGGCTGGATTTATCCCCGATCAAGAACTCTGCGACTATTACAACCTCTGCGATGTATTTGCTATGCCCAGCAAACGAGAGGGTTTTGGCATTGTCTATCTTGAAGCCCTTGCCTGCGGTAAACCTACTCTAGGTGGTAACCAAGATGGAGCAGTTGATGCTTTGTGCGGAGGAGAACTTGGTGCACTGGTTAATCCTGATGATATAGATGAAATCGCCCAAACTCTAATTCAGATTTTAGAAGGGACTTACCCCAATCAACTAATGTATAACCCAGAAGCTCTACGCCAAAAGGTGATTGATACCTATGGTTTTGATAGATTTAAACAAACTCTTGGGGAGTTATTTGAAAATTGGGGCAAAAAATAACAAATTTTACTTTAGTATTAAAACTGTGAAGTTCATGTACAGCAATAAACTTTAATTATGTGTGGAATTGCTGGAGTCTTAAATTTTGCAGATACTGGTTTAGAAGTTAAAATTCAAGCGATGCAGAATGCCTTGGCACATCGTGGTCCTGATGATGCTGGAATTTATATATCTAGCGATCGCTTCTCAGCTCTGGCTCATACTCGCCTCTCGATTTTAGACCTTAGCCTTGATG
>JBBRVV010000471.1:0-1720 GCA_038246525.1 Pseudanabaenales cyanobacterium | reverse complement strand
TATTAGACGGAAAAAGCAGCTCTATCATTCCGAAAAAACTCTGAAGAGTTCGGGCTAATCCCTGGAAATAGGGGTATGATACGGAGAAAGTTTCGGCATAATCCTCTGGATACGGAGTTATGCCGAATAAATTCGGGCTAATCACCTTCTAGGGGTATTATGCCGAATCTATTCGTCCCAATGAATAGTTAGCCCTCAAGTTATCGATGGGGAAAGTACGTTTATATTACTTGTCTGAGGTCAGTGACCCAAGAATTAATTAATGGGGCTGTGTTTTTTAGGTTTTGGTGGGGTGGATCGCTAATCGCATTGGTTTAAGGCTAGTGTATTGCCTCAGTGAAGCTTGTAAAACGTATATAAGCTATTCCTACAAGGAAGTTTTAAATATATGGTATTTTTAGATAAAAATTATTCAACTGCAATAGTAACTTACGAATCGCTTTCAATATTTGAGGAGGAAGAGAAGCTACAGAGTTTGATTAAAGAAGACATATATCTGATCTTCGTACTTTCTCAGAGCTACCCAGTTGAAAATACGACTGATTTTTTTAATGGCTCAAATTTTGCCATGATGGAGGCTCATCATGAGTTCAAGTCATCATATGAGATAACTAAGTTTGGATTCTTTAAACAAGGCTTGATGTCCTTAAGGTCAGGCTTAGACTTAGGAATTTTATCTACATATTGGTCTATAGTTGGCAATAATGCAACCTTTAAAGATTGGCTCAGAGCTAGGGAAAAAACTCCGTTCTCTAAAGTTATTCAAAAAAATTTACTCACAAATCCAAACATTAATATTTTCAATGAAAGATATTCTATTAAGGATTTTCTTGATAAGTTAGGAGTTCTACATGACTACGTTCATACCAAAGGAGTACCTTACTCTACATTCGGTGAATTCCAAAAACTGGCTAGAAGCCAGGAGAGTAATGAGACTTTATTTGAAAGATGGTGTCAACTCTTTCAGGAATGTGTTCAACTAATTGTCATTCTTCATTTATTGAAATTTCCAATAGCTTCTTTGAATTATGACTTTATCAAGAAGTTTGGCAGTTACAATAACTCTCCATTTTGCGGTGGATTATTTGGAGATTTTCAGGAAAATTTTATTAGATTAATTGGGCAAGAAAAGCTGGATTTTATTCAGAAGATTGCTCGTGAGGATGATGAGACAGTTGGGTTACTAGAATGGCTTAATAGTCATCTTGATTTGTCACAAGAAGAAATAGATATGATCGTTACTGAAGAACACAAGGAATGGGAAGAACAGGAGAACATGGCAAAGCAAATAAAACTTAAAACTGAATAAAAACTGTGGATGAATTTGTATCGTGTGCAGTGCATGGGCTAGCAACGCCCATGCACCCGACCGTTGAGATCTTATCGGTTGGAGCCTGAGGTTATCTGCGGCGGGTGAAGCGGAACGTTAGCCCTCGTCCTTCAGCCGAGTTTATAGTTCGCTCCCAATGATTTGTGGGTGGCAAAGTGTTGCTAGGCGGAGATGAGGTGAGTGGGGGCGATCGCGGTCGTATTTTAGTCAGTGAGAAGCGATCGCTGAAAAAGAATAGCAGTTCTTGTAATCTCGGTATGACCAAGGTATAACCAAAGGTGTAGCAATTCAATTCAAGGTGACGATGAAAACGGCTATTTCGCTTCCAGACTCAGTTTTTGCAGAGGCAGAAGCCCTTGCTAAGGAGTTAGGATTATCCCGCAGTGAGCT
>JBBRVV010000470.1:0-1733 GCA_038246525.1 Pseudanabaenales cyanobacterium | reverse complement strand
GATTGTCAATAGCTCGGTTGCTATATATTTGCTCGCAAAGTATATAGGATTCACCTGAACAAGTGAACTAATTAGCATGCTAAAATTGGTACTGGTTTCGTAGAATTTTAATTAAGAATCGTTTGCAATATTTTTAATAATGCTAAAGAGTGCATTTTAGATCTATAAGCCTGCATACCATTCATAGCCTTGATCTTCCCAGTAGCCCTTACTATCCATTAACTTATCCGTGAGAATGATCTGGGTTACCCACTTACTCAGTTTATAGCCTAGTTTTATTGGTGAAGCTAGACGTAATGGTGCGCCATTATCAATGGTGAGTGGTTCGCCATTTTTCTCATATACCATCAGGGTTTGGGGATGGATGGATGAAGCTAGATCCCAACTTTCATAGTAACCGTCGGCAGACATAAAGTAAACATACTGTGCGGCGGTTTTAGGCTTTGCCATTTGAATCAAATCTACCAATCTCACTCCTGCCCATTGGACGATCGCTGACCAGCCTTCCACACACACATGGCGAATGATCATCGAAGTTCGGGGTAGCTTTTCGATTTGATTCAGGCTTAAAGCTAGAGGCTGATTCACTGCCCCCATAACTTCTAAGCGAAACAAATTCCGATCAATTTCTGGCGTATCTTTATAAGTATTGATTAAGAGAGCATCTGGCTCAATCGCACTTTTAGCAAATTCTGGTGCTAACTTAGCTGGATTGAATAGCAGAGTTTCTACTTTCTGATTAATTGGCTCAAAGATTCCATTCACTTCAGAATCCAAAAGACTAGAGCTACAACCTCCCGCAAGTAAGCTAAAACCTGATAGTCCAGCCAGTTGAAGAAACTGCCGTCGCCTCAAAAAAGATTTACTTCCCTTCCCTTCCCATTCTCGATTAGTCATAAATTACTCCTACTTGTTCTACCAAAACATAGATTCCGTTAACCGTTTGCCACCGACTTTTAAGCCCAAAAGAGAATGAATAATTGAAAAGATTACAAATGTGGGTACAGAGATAAAATGGGCTATACGCAAACCTTGCCAACTGCCAAACAGATCCACAATCCAATGGAACTGCACAGGTTTATACATTCCCAAACCAGTAAGCAAAGCGATTAATAGAACAGGAATAATCAAGGTATAAGCCAAACGATGGAAAGCATAGTTTTTGCGTTTTTGATTTTGACCTTTTTGTAAGACTAAGCGATCGCTATTGCTAAAATATCGATGTAGCCAACGTCTAGTGATCGCAATATAAATGCCATAGAAGAGTAAATTTAGCCCAAATAGCCACATGGCGGCGAAATGAAAATGTCTACCACCCGCAAGCCATCCGCCCAATAAAAATAAGTGAGGGAAATGCCAGCCTTCTCTTCCGCCAAAAACTGGATTGGCATTGTAGATTTGTAGCCCACTGGTGAGCATTAGTAGCAGCGCAATTAGATTATTCCAGTGAAAAATCTTCGCTAAAATTGCCTGTTTAGGACGAGGTTTAGATGGAAATTTTGGTGCCGACAATTCCATAAAATTCTACCTTTACTTTTTTCCATAATTAAGCCTAACTTAGATTTAACTCGCAAGTCTTAAAATTTGCTGAAATCCAGGCGCTAATATTAATAATTAATGGCGCACCGAAAGCCAGCTAATATCTGGCGCACATCGGGTTGATACCAATTCCGAAAAGAAGAACGTAATCCCATACTCCCAGTTGCCCAACTGCCGCCACGCAAAACGTAATG
>JBBRVV010000469.1:0-1749 GCA_038246525.1 Pseudanabaenales cyanobacterium | reverse complement strand
AGAGCTTTAATCCCTCAGCCAACTCACTTGTTTCATTTACATCCGAATTAGATACGAACGGATGATTTGATATATACCTCAAAGTGCTTAATATTCTTACAAAGGCTTCTTTGCTTGAATATTGATGGGGTCTTAGTTTATCCTCATCACCATCGAAATCAGGAACTTCAATAGGTTTGTTTGTTTGGGGACTATTGACTAATCCAATCTGTTGCAGGAACTCTAAGTCGGCAGCGATCGCTTCTTTATTGGCATACAATTTGTGATATTTAGCCTCCATGACTGCACTAATCTCAGAAATCTCATCAGTATAGTTTTCATCTGACGACAGATTAGATTGATCAAATTTATGCTTGTACCAGCTAAATTCTCCGCAATTCAGTAGCTCCGATAGAAGGAACATTAATCGATCAAAGTCAATCTGAGTAGAGTAGCGATGTGTTTCAATCGGATTCTTAGACTTTCGACTAGCAATACTTCTTTTCAGCTTTTGAATCTGATCGCTCATAGGTTCAAAATTCCATTCATTCTCAATTCCTTTGATAAAAATTAAGGTGGTTTTAGCTCTAGATTTGTTCTCTGTTTCCTGAATACTAGGAGTCGAAATATCGACCTTGCAAACTCTAGCAAAGCCTTCTGATGTATGGGGTGGGAATCTCTTTATCTGCTCGAAATAATATTCTATCGAACTATCTGGGACTTTCCGATCTCTCTGTCCATTCCAGCTTTTACAGGTATCTAAGTCTGAATTCAATTGCCAGCCAAACCATTCAACCTGGGGTGCAATCTCTTTAAATTGCTCTAAGAGCATCGTCCGCCAGATTCGCTTATAATTTGTGGCATCATAAATAACTGTTTGTCCATTATTTAGGGTATTTTTGGCTCTTTCTAGGGCAGTCTCCTGAACTTTTTCCCAATCGCCTAAATGAGTCTCAGTTCCAAAAAGCTCCAAACGGATTGCGTCAGTGGAGACAACTACGCTTTGCCCAAAATATTCTGCCATCCCACGAGCCAAAGTAGACTTGCCAGAACCTGGCGCACCGATTAGAAAATGTCCTACTTGCATATACTTTCCTGTTGTTTGTTAAAACTGATTTTACAGAAAGTAAGCCGAGTAAATATATTTTTGGTGCGAATAACAATTTGCGATCTTTCATTCTTGTGTTGCCCCCTGCGAAATAGCTTCGCTGTCTAGCCTATAGCCCATTCACCACAATACTCTGAAAAGCCGCTCTGAACTTTAAGCACTTCACCGCAAGTTTCATATTTGCTGATGGCAATATATAGCGGTGCTACTATGTGTTTCTTTCTCATAGCTTTTTATCAATCATTACGCGATCGCCGCACAATAAAAAAGAGGCGTTGTTGTTTGCCTCTCTGTAAACCTTAACTACCATAACCTTTTAGCTTGTTCATTAGCATTTTATTTTGTTTATCTAGTTGACGTTTTCTTGCGGTTCTGCCTTTACCTTTACTATTTCTGCCTTCTTTTCTAGGCGATTCCCAGCGTTTTAGTAGCATAATTTCCTCTCGGATTGTTAAATGAATGCACTTGAACCAGTTGGGACTTTAACATTTTTGAATAACCTCTAATACCGATTTCCTTTGCCCATTTCTTTAACATTTTTACTGTTAGATAATCTCTTGGTAACTGGTTAGCGATCGCTCGATGCTTTGGCAAAAAGTGGGTAATGTCTGGTAGAGGTGGGATTGTTGGAGTTGGCACTGATTCAGTTGCTTGTGGAGATT
>JBBRVV010000468.1:0-1760 GCA_038246525.1 Pseudanabaenales cyanobacterium | reverse complement strand
GATATAGGTGATGATTCTAATTCTGAATGCATCGCTTGATAGTCTTCGGTAAATTAGTTCGCTTTAATGTAGTTCCCGATGCACCTAAACAGGAAATGCACGCCCAATTTACCGAAGACTATCAAGCGATGCATTCAGAATTAGAATCATCACGCAACAAAATATGGGAACTGCAACAAAAACTTGATCGCATCGATCTAGAGAACAAAATAGAGAGATTTGAAATCGAAAAACAATTAGCCGTAGCAATGGCACAACTCAAGGAACGCCCCACATCTCAATATTTACAAGATTTGGTTTATCATCAAACTAACCAACTCGGACAGCAAAAACTACTGTACGCACCCAACTCTAACTTTAGTGACACCATGACAGACAAATCTATCCAATCAGGCGGCGATGTTTTCTTTACTGGCAGAGATAACTTAGGCGTAACTGGCAAAGACCAACAAGGCGTAGCAGGTCGCGACATTAGCGGCACTGTCACCAACACAATTCAACAACTCCGCGAAACCAACCAACCCGAAGCCCCACAACTAGCTGACTTGCTAGAAGAATTACAAAAAGCCGTCGAAAGCTCCGCCGAACTCGCCGAACCCGACAAAGAGAAAGCTCTAGGATATCTCAATCAAATCGGGGAAATGTCCGCCAAAGAACCAGAACAAAAAAAGGGAATGTTGCCCATGTTACTCGATGCTTTCACAGGTGTCATTAGCAAAGCAGCACCACTGATCGAACCCGTCAAGAAAATCGTCGAGGTGATTCTTGGGCTTTGGAAGCAGAATTAATATGATCAACATAACCTTACAAATAGATGAAGACATTGCTCGAGCATTTCAATCATCACAGCCAGAGCGAAAACAACAGATTCAAATATTAATCAATCAATGGATGAGACAAGCTTTAAAGATTAACGCCTTACAAAACACAATGGACAAAATCAGCGATGAATCCGTAGCTAATGGATTAACGCCAAAAATTTTGCAGGAAATTATTACCCCAAGTGATTTCCTGACAAATATCTAGATAATTTAGTTGCTCTCTGATAGCTACAAATTTTTCATTTTGTTTTTTGCGATCGCAGTATCAACCAAAAACAATCTGCGATATTCCTAACTACACTCAATCGTAATGTCCACCGATCGCAAAAATATAAACATACTCATCGTTAAATTTATAGATGAGTCGATCTTTTTGAGAAAGTCGTCTTGACCATAAGTATCTCATCCAACTCTTCCTTATTAGGTTGATAGCCTTGTGATTGCTCATGGGTTGTCATAGAGCGAGATATCTGCTCCATGAGATGCTTATTTTGCAAAACAAACAAAGTTTCTTGTACCTCATTCTCAACAGCAGCAAAAGCTGACTGCTTGGCAATTTGCCATACTTGCATAAACTTAACTAGCGACTCTTCAGGTGCTTGCTCGATTTCGCGGATTAGTTGCTCTTTGATAGTCATAACTCTTCTTCCTTATTTTTTAAGCATAGCCCATAAACTTTCTCAGGTAGGGATTTACTGCGATCGCAATATCAATCAAAATCAATATGCGATCGCTTCAACTTACCTAAACATTGGGCAACATAAACTTTTGAGCATCAACCTCCTGCTTCCTAGTGCTAACAATTTCCGCTAAAAAACTAGGTTTAATCGCCCAAATAGAATACTCTTTCCAAGTCATTCCCAAATATTCATGCAATTCGATTTCCGTATCTGAATCACTATCATGCCATGCATCAATGTAATCATCTATTTCATCTAG
>JBBRVV010000467.1:0-1804 GCA_038246525.1 Pseudanabaenales cyanobacterium | reverse complement strand
GCGCGGTATTGTCGAGCAGTTGATGCTAGACATGATGTATGAGTTGCCTTCGCGAAAGGATGTGACAAAATGCCTAATTACTCTCGATATGGTCGAGAAGTTATCAACGGCGGAGATTTTGCAACATCCTGCCTCGCTGCCTAAACCTGAATCGGCATAAACACAAAAAAGACTCGCTTAGCGAGTCTTTTTTGTGTGTTTACTCTTCGGTTATCAGTCTGGCTTGAGAACTATGACGCACATGAAGAACAAATACAGCATCTTCTCGAACTGCAAACAAAATTCGATACTTGTTTCGTGATTTACCGTACATCAATTGCCGAATTTCTTTTGCAAATTCATCCCTCTCAGGGGCTATGGCACAACGTTTAGGTTTTTCTTGCAAAGTGGCTATCGCATTCATCAATTCCCGAAACCATTTATCGGCATAATCTGAGTTACGTTCTCTCAACCAAGAATATGCTGTATCAATTTCGTCCTTTGCGTGCTGAGTCAATCTAACCTGAAATGCCATATTTTTGCCGCATTTCTTGTTCAAAGTCAGATAAGGCAATGGTTCTGCCAGCTTCTACATCGGCTAGTCCTTGTTTAATCCCTGCGATCGCTTCTAATCTGTCTAGAGCATCAAGCAGCTTTTGATAGGAAACAGCGTCTTGAACGATTAGCTCGGCTTTACCGTTAACTGTTAATATTACGGGGCTGCCTGTTTGCTTCATCTGTTCGATGAATTCTACGGTGTTGCGCTTGAAGTTGGAAAGCGATTGGATATCCCGACTAATGTTGAGCATAGGTTTAATCCATATTTAATTTGCATTAAGTTTGCATTTAATTTAATGTTAGCAAATTTATTTACTTGCGGTAAAACAGAATCAAGAAATTTGGATAAACAGTTATCATATAGTCAATATTTCGCTGCGATCGCCTATACGGATATCTAGAGCATGGGTGCTGAGAGATAAATTTTTACAACGGATTAGCGATCGGCATTCTGGGCGGAGCGGTGCGCCACATTAGTTCTATTTCTTCAGAGGTGAGTTGATAGGCTTGGTTAATCAGGTCGTTAAGGCGATGTTCGAGACGGGTTGCTTCGCTTTTTTGGCTTTGCATCGGAATTGCATATTCTTGATAGACATTTTCGACTTCTTTGAGTCCTTTGGGGCTGAGTCCGCCTGATGTTTTGGGTTTACGATCGCGTATTGCTTGCACAAATTCGACTTGACTCAAGCTAGAAAAGTCTTCGAGTTTTTGTCCGAGTTTGGGGATGTTGTGGGTGCTTTGTATCCATTGGCAAACTTCGCGGCAATTGGTTTGGTTGGTTTTGGTGATGTCTATTAAGCGGCTCACGATTTCTTCGACTTCGGCGCGGATGGTTGGGGTTGGTTGGGCGATCGGGATAGTTTCAACATATACTCCATCCATCGCTAAGGCTTCATCTTTTTTGTGTGGTAAGCTACGGAACATAAAATACCACATAATCGAAGAGTTTAGGCAAGCTATAAGCCATAAATCACTTGTAGGTAGCATGAATGTAGAATTATTAAAGTAGATGCCAGCTACACCTAAACTAAATCTTGAATGAAATGCAATTCCTTGAATAAGAATTTTTGTTTTTTCAAAGACATCATAATAAACACAAGCTCTCAATTCCCACCAGTAGCGCCCTTGATCTTGTCGCTTATGCAGATTTGATTCAAAGGATTTGAGATGTTTGTAAATAGATGGATAGGTTTTAGCAAAGATCGTCTCAGCTTTTTCAGAATCTGATTTAGACCAATCCCATTCATGATTTGCACTAGATTTAATC
>JBBRVV010000466.1:0-1838 GCA_038246525.1 Pseudanabaenales cyanobacterium | reverse complement strand
GATCGCTGGATTTTCTCTGCCTGATAAAGCTGTTATGGATGCACCCTACGAGTTTTATGAGCAGTTGGAAGTTTTAGAAAAAATCCTGACTGACAATAGCCAAACAACCGTGCGCCTGGTAACCAATCCCGAAAAAATGGTGATCAAAGAATCCCTGCGCGCCCATTCCTATTTGAGTCTATACAATGTGGCTACCGACATGGTGATCGCCAATCGGATTATCCCTGACTCGGTTCAAGATCCCTTTTTCAAGGCATGGAAAGAGTCTCAGCGTCAGTATTGCGAGCAGATCGATTCGGACTTTCATCCCTTACCAATCAAAAAAGTGCCGCTTTATTCTGAAGAGATGTGTGGCATTCCCGCCTTGGAGCGCTTGAAGGAAACTCTCTACGGAGATGAAGATCCAACTCAGATTTATTACAAAGAAGTAACGATGCGCGTGGTGCAGGAAGATGGTGAATATCGGCTTGAACTCTATCTACCCAGCGTACCAAAGGAAAAAGTAGAACTGACCAAAACTGGGGATGAGTTGAATATTCGGATCGGCAATCATCGCCGCAACCTGGTACTGCCCCAAGCTCTATCTTTACTTCAGCCCAGTGGTGCCAAAATGGAAGATGATTATTTGAAAATTCGCTTTAATTGAGTTAGCCAGAAGCCAAATAGATCGCCTATATTCTAGTAATCTAAAGAAAAATTTAATTCTAAGAAAACAAATTTATGATGATCGAAAATCAAGAATCTGTAGCAGAAAGCATAGAAATAACTGAGCAAAGCGATCGCGTCACTAAGGTCTCAATTACCATGCGGGTGCCAGAAAGCAATCACCGTGAGCCAGTTATCTCCCACCTGGTTTCAGATTTTGGTTTAGTGGTAAATATCACCGCCGCCGTTTTGGGCGAAAATCAGGGTGATGGCTGGTTTAATCTGGAGCTAGAGGGAGCGGAAGAAAAAGTTAAAAGTGGATTGGCTTATTTACGAGAGCGCAATCTGGAAGTTTGGGACAAAACCAACCATACCGACGGTGGCTGGTAAACTTAGCTGAATGATAAAATTTTGGAATCTCTATCATGCTATTCATTTCGCGCTTTTGCTAATTACTTGCACTTTATCTGCTGAACGGCTTTTTTACTCTTTTCCTAAAACTGTCTAAATTATTGATAGTAGAAAGACTTAAAGAAGCGAAAGGAATCTCCGCTCCAGTAAAATTATTATTGCAATAAGCCAGAATTGGCATATTTTTAGCGGGAATCAATTTTTCTAAACTAGCGATCGCGATATCGGGAAAACTAAGATTTATGGCTCCTTCCTTTGAGGTGCAGTTAGTTATATCTTTGCGGGCTGCGAACATCTAGCATAATTACGCCATGCTTCTTGCTTTTGAGAATAAAGTCAGCTAAGTTTAGGCGATCGCTGAATTTGCATATAATGGAATCTCTAGAGAGACACTTAAGGGAATTACAACTAGAAATATAAATAGCGAAACTAAAAAAGATTTTTTCATTCTCCCAGTCTAGACAGTTAGCTGATAGCCGACATTTTACGTGATTCCAGCCAAAAACAAGCTCAATTGAAACTAAAATTGAAGAATCACGTCAACCATAAAAGTTAGGTCTGGCAAGCAATCAGGATAGGTAGAAATGATTCAACTTATAAATATATCCAGAAAGATATTTGGGAAAATACCAAGGCGAATAGCCCTAATCATTTTAGCGATCGCTTCCATCATATTTTTACAACCTGGTTTTGCCGCGGCCTTAGATTTTAGTGATCTGCTTCGTGCTTTGCCATCTATAATTCAAACCGTCCAACTGTCCAATCTTTCTGATGCTCAAGAG
>JBBRVV010000465.1:0-1839 GCA_038246525.1 Pseudanabaenales cyanobacterium | reverse complement strand
TAGGCTGATGATCGGGAGCAGTACGCAAAGCGATCGCTAAAAGTTGTCCCATGCCTGGGGCATTCAACCATTGGCGAGTTTTGGCGGTTAGATCCTGCACATTTAAGGGCAAAATTCCTTCGGTTTGCAATACCCATTGCGCCAAGTCATCCGTATCTATCGGCAGAATCGCTTCCGTTGGACTAAGCTTAAACTGGTCGTCACTAGTGAAACTTGAGGCAATTTGTCCGCCTGGTCTACCTGGTAACCAAGTGACTAGCAACGCCAATGGAACTTCCATTACCTGTGCCAAAATCTGGGTAGCAATTTGATGTAGTTGATCTAATACTTCAGCTTGCTGAATCGCCACTAAGCCAAACTGAATCGCTTGATAGACGCGTAAACGCTCGTCGGTTTCTTTTTGTAATTGTGCTTGATGCAGCAGTAAGCCTACTTGTTGGGCAACAGCTTTGATCATTTCCCGTTCAGGTTTTGTCCAAGTGCGGGCGGTTTCATCGGCGATCGCTAGAATTCCTTCCAGTTTTTTGCCTAGGTTAGTGCTACATACCATTAATGATCTGACATCTAGATCGACTAAAATTGGTCGCCAAGAAAGAAACTTAAAATCATTCTCTAGATTTTCTACTGCGATCGTTTCCAGGGACTGTTCCATCATCTTCCAATCCACTTCCGAAAGTTCACCTAAAGAACGGGGTAGAGACTTGCGATTTTTGGGATGATATTGGAAGTTCAAATCAAAACAGTTGGTATCACTGTTATAAACCGATACCCAAAATCTTTCCGTTCCTAAACGTTGACATAGTTGTTCGGCTGCCACCGTGAGTGATTCCTGCCAATCTGTATCTGCAAAAACTGCCTTCGCAATCCCAGAAGTGAGAATTTGATCGGAAGCAATTCTTTGGACAGTCTCTTCCATTTCCTCTAGGGGAGCAGTGAGCGCAATTAGTTGGGCAGCGCCACGCATAAAATTCCGTTCTTCTTCTGTCCATAGACGCGGTTCTGTGCCTTCTATGCACAAAAATCCTAATAACTCAGATTGAAAGCTAATTGGTGCTGCTACTAAAGAGACTGCGCCAAGCTGTTCCATAATCCGATTATTAAGCTCACCTTTAGTTTGGGTATTGATGTCAATAATTGTGACTACCTGATCTTTGGAAAGGGCGTTGTAAAAACCAGGGGCGCTATTCACGGTAATGCCTGGGGATTGATCATTGCGACTGGCATGGGATTTTTGGCGGTTGGTGGTACGTCGCCAGAAATAACGATGTTCTTGCTCAAACCAATAAACACTGGTACGGGAGGGCAACATGAAGCTGTGGGTTTGTTCGATTACCTGTTCTAGACGGGCAGAGAGAGTGGTAAGCGATCGCAGTTTTTCTAGAAGGCTAAGTAAAGGCACATCCAGGCGTAGAGCTTTCTCCTGTTGCCACTCAGACTGAATGCGTTGTAAAGATGTACCCAAAGTGCCTAAGAGGATGGAGAGTCGGGCTTTCTCTTCGGTTCTCACTGGCACATTCCACAGCACCGAGCCGAGTAGTACCACGCCGTAGGGCTGCTCACGATAGTAGATTGGAAAAATTAATGTGCCTTGAATATCAAATTTTTGTGCTAATTTTTGCCACTCACCCGCCCGTTTTTCTTGACGCAAATCCGCGATCGGAATAGGTTTGCGCTGCATGATCACTAGATCGAGCAAATCTCCTGGATTTAAAGGAAAGCGATCTTTGAGAAACTTAATTTCTCCCGCAGGTGTAACTCCACCTTTACCGACTATACGATGGTTGGCAGGCTCATATAGCCCAATCCAAACTAGGTCATATTCAAAGGCATCCCGCAAAT
>JBBRVV010000464.1:0-1850 GCA_038246525.1 Pseudanabaenales cyanobacterium | reverse complement strand
ATCAAGTAATTTTGGAACAACTGCAAACGCCGCTAAATCACCTTTTGGTGAATGCCTTTGATCATGGAATTGAAGGCGATCGCTCTGCCATCGGCAAACCTGAAACTGCGCAGATTATGCTTCAAGCCAGAATGATCGATAACCAAGTGGAAATCATACTCAAGGATGATGGCAGCGGCATTGATGTGAATAAGGTTCATCAAAAAGCGATCGCGCGTAAACTTTGTGATTCCAATACTGCTTTACGCAGAGAGGAAATTCTTAACTTTATCTTTCAGCCTGGATTTTCCACTACCGCCGAAGTCACTTCTCTTTCGGGTCGAGGTATGGGATTAGATATTGTGCGATCGCAGATTACTAGCCTTAGAGGTTCGATTCGGGTAGATACTAATCCTGGCAATGGCACTACCTTTACAATTCGTTTACCCTTGGGCTTAACCCTCTTACCTTTATTAATCTGTAGATTAGGAAATTGTGTTGTAGCATTCCCATCCACTTCAGTTTTAGATATTTTTCTTGCAAATGAGGTAGAGTTAGCTGAATCTTCCGCAAATTCTGATCAAAATCCAGAAAATCAAATCGAGTGGCGATCGCAATCCATTGCTCTTTTTCCTTTACAACAGCTTTTAGCCTTTGGCAATCTTTTAACTAAGCAACCTATTGGCAAAATTATCCTAGTGTTGAATGGTCAAGATCAGCCATTTGCGGTCACAGTCGATGCGGTCACAGATGAGAAGCCGCTAATTCTTAAGCCCTTCGATCAAACGATTAACATTCCACCATATCTTGCAGGTTGCACGATTCTAGGCACTGGGCAAGTGGTTTCCGTGGTTTTACCCCAAGAGTTGAACCTAGAAGTGAACCTAAATCAATCTACCCCAGCAGCTAAAATCACTGAAATCATTACTCCTACCATTTTAATTGCCGAAGATTCCATTGCTACGCGGCGACTTTTGGAGAGTACGCTCAGAAGTATAGGCTATGAAGTAATCGCTTGCCGCGATGGACAGGATGCCTTAGAAACCCTAAAATCTCTTAGCCAAAAATCTACTCAAGCTGTGCAACTAGTAATTACAGATATAGAAATGCCTCGACTAAATGGATTTGGCTTACTTCAAACAATTCGGACTGATTCCCAAATATTCGCTACACCAGTAATTATGTTGACCTCTCGCAGTAGCGATCGCCATCGCCAAAAAGCTTTAAGCTTGGGTGCTAGTGCCTATCTCACCAAGCCCTTTGATTCAAATACTGTCCTCCAAGCGATTCAGCAAGTGCTTCAAATATCCAGCGCTAACTGATAAACCTGACGGCGAGAAATGCCTAGAATTTCGGCTAATTCTCGACTAGCCTGTGAGTGGGACATTCCATCAGCGATTAGTTTTTTTAATCTTTCGGTTAGTTCAGCATCGCTGTAGGTGCGATTTAATTCTGGGGATTTTCCTGCCAAGATCAAAGTGAATTCTCCCCTGGGTGAATGTGCCTGAAAGTAGAGAATCCCGTCAGCTAAAGTTCCGCGCCAAAAGGTTTCATGCAGTTTAGTTAATTCCCGCGCGATCGCTATTTCTCTCTCTTTCTCTAAGGTATTTTCTAAATCCTGTAAAGTGCGCAAAAGCCTGTGAGGTGACTCATATAGAATCAAAGTGCGGGTTTCAGCTTGAATCGTAAGTAATTGCGATCGCCGTTCTGAGTTATCTAATGATAAAAAACCTTGAAATACAAAGGCTTGAGTGTCCATACCTGAAGCTACCAAAGCGGTAATTGCCGCAGTCACACCTGGAATCGGAATCACCTTGATTTGTCGCAAAATACAGGCTTGCACTAATTCAGTACCAGGATCGGAAATACCT
>JBBRVV010000463.1:0-1872 GCA_038246525.1 Pseudanabaenales cyanobacterium | reverse complement strand
GCTGCGGGAATTACGCCCAATCCTACCTATGAAGAGGTCTGCTCTGGGATGACTGGTCACAATGAAGTGGTTTTAGTCGTGTTTGATCCTCAAGTGATTTCCTATGCGGCGATTCTCAAAGTATTTTGGGAAAATCACAACCCTACCCAGGGAATGCGCCAGGGGAATGACTCGGGCACCCAATATCGCTCTGGGATCTATACCTATTCAGATGCTCAACTCAAACTAGCTGAAATTTCTGGCGATCGCTTCCAGGAAGGCTTAACCAAGGCTGGCTACGGCAAAATCACCACCGAAATTATCCCAGCACCTACTTTTTACTATGCCGAGTCATACCATCAGCAGTATCTTGCCAAAAATCCCAATGGCTACTGTGGCTTAGGCGGCTGCAATATCTCTTTGCCTGAATTGGCTGAGTCTGGGATTAATCTGTAAAGTTTTCGGCATTGCAAATCCTGATGGTGAATGGGGTTAGCGGCTTCGACCTTGCATGGGTTTTTAATTTCTTAATTTATAAAAACATCTAAACGTCTGGCAATACCAACTTTTCTCGGCGTAGATTCCAAGGTATAATTTTCAAAATATTTGAGCAATTCTTGAGCTAAGTCTATGGGTTTATTTGCTGGCAATGGCATCGTTACCGATCTAGAAAAAGCAAGATCATTAGCAATCTACGTTCCGCCCGAAGGTGGATACGAGGGGCGATACCTGCGTCGCATTCGCAATTGTGGCTATGATGTTTTGCACATGAGCGCTAGGGGCATAGGCGACGTTTCTAGTTATCTTACGCAGGTGCATGGTGTCAGACCTCCCCATTTGGGCAAAAAAGAAATTCGTACTTACTTTCTACCTTCACCAATTCAAATACGTTTAGCTGCTCTATCGCCTAAGTCCAAAGGTTTACTGATCTGGATGGTTGAAGGCCGTTATTTGTCGCGCGAAGAGCTTCAGGTCTTGAACCAAATTGCCCAGAAGGAGGAGAAAGTAAAAATTGTGGTGGAAGTTGGTAGCGATCGCCTAGTGCGGTGGTTACCTCTAGCAGAAATGGTGGCAGCGGCAGCTTAATTTATATTCTATATTTTTTATGTTAAGCAATCAAGTTCAATCACCCCAGAGATCTACAACAAGTTCTACATCTACAGTTACTCCTGAGCGCCAGGTTATTCGTAAGCAGTATCCCAACTATAAAGTGATCGTGCTTAATGACGATTTTAATACCTTTGAACACGTCTCCGAAACCCTGCTGAAGTATATTCCTGGCATGACTGAAACCAGAGCTTGGGAATTAACCGAACAGGTACATTTTGACGGTTTAGCGATCGCTTGGATTGGGCCGCAGGAGCAGGCAGAACTCTATCACGCTCAACTGAAACAAGCCGATTTGACCATGGCTCCCATTGAACCTGCTTAATTTTCTCCTGAAAATCCAGAAGCGCCGTTTATACCAGATGATGGGTTTAGAACCAAAATAGTCTTTTTATGTCAACTAAACTTTCGGCTACTACCCGCTACCAAAATGCCGCTCTCAACTACTACTTGGCGCTAACCAAATCCCCCTATTTACATTACGGCTATTGGGAACCTTTACCTCTCTGCCGTGATGATCTTACTCTGGCTCGCTTTAGAATTGCCCAAGAAGCCTACGCCGCCAAGCTTTTGCGGTTAATTCCTGATGATGTGAAGCAGATTTTAGATGTGGGCTGTGGCATTGGTGGAAATGCGGTGAAATTGTTAGATCGTGGGTTTGAAGTGGATGGCTTGGCACCAGATCCGATGCAAAAAGAAGAATTTACTAAAGCTACCCGCGATCGCGCCAACTTCTTTTTAACTGAATTTCAGCAGTTCCAGCCAAGCAAAGTTTACGATTTGATT
>JBBRVV010000462.1:0-1886 GCA_038246525.1 Pseudanabaenales cyanobacterium | reverse complement strand
GACTTGCAGCTCCTTTCCAATCATTAGGAATTAGCCTTTGAACTAACCAGAAAATTTGTAACACCCAAAAGAATAAATAAGTTAAATCGATGGATTTTTCGAGCTTGATCAGGCGATCGCCTAGCATCCACACAGTTAATAAACTAATCGCAAAAGTCTGCCAAGGGTATTGATCCCAGACTGATACGAACCAACCTAAGCCAAGTAGGATTTTTCCAAGATTAGCCTGAAATTCTATTGGCGTTAGATTTGATTTTTCAGAAGGCGATCGCCGTTTTTCGGCTTTATTCGTGATTTGGACTAATACCCAACCGCAGATTCCAAAAGCTAAACCTAATTTAAAAACGGAGACATTGCCAAATAAAAGCGCTCGACTGATTAGCAAGACAGTACTGTAAGCGCCAGTAATTAAGACCAAGGGAAATGTCGAACTGTCAGCCGTATTTATATTTTGACCGCGATTTAAAAAAGTGGAAGTGGCGATCGCACTAATACCCAGATAGACGGCAATTAATGGATAGGATGCGGATAGGAACCAGCCTAGATGTAGCCAACCTAGTAATAGAATTACCACAATCGAGATTTGGCTAAGCTGCCTTTTTGCCCGTCTTTTACTAGCTGACAAATCTTCAGCTAAAGCCCGTGTTTCTTGAAAGACAAAGGATGTTTGTAATAGAAAAACTGCGATCGCCGAGAGTACGCAACCTGAGATCGCACTGAGTCCGATTCCTGCAGGATTTGTGAGTAAACCTAAGCCATCCATCGCCCAAAAATTGGCAGGAACTAGCAGCAAGGTCACTAACTGCAAAGCGCGGGTAGTCATGCGTAAACGTTCATTTTTGCTCGTCCAAAAACTCACGCCAAAGAATCCGAGCGTGTAGGCTAATAGCAGCAAATATTGAATTTGGGGCGAAAAGTTATCCCATTGGCTAGCGGCTAGCAATCCAGACGAAACAACCACCTGGAACACACCCAAAAATAGCAGCCACATGGTGCTGAATTCTGAAAATAGCGATCCCACTATTTGGGCGACTTTGTTCGGTTTTTGAGGTGCTTTCGGCTTAACTGGTTTCTGTACCGCAGGCGATCGGGTTGACCGTGAGCCAGAAATATTCGCTGGCAGTCGATTTGATGCTGAAATTGGTATATTGCTTGATGCTGGAATTGGTATATTGCTTGATGCTGAAATTGGTATATTGCTTGCGATCGCTGGCTCTATTGCCTTTACCTTAATATCGCAAACAAAGCGAGTCTCACAAATTAGTTTTACTGACTTCTCTGTAATTAATCCTAACTCTAGCCAAAGGCCCAAACCTTGGAGCATCGCATCATTTTGAACTGCCACAATTGTTAAACGATTTGCCAAGCTTCGATTATTGCGCCATTTAAAATCCACCTGAGAGATCAGTTCCCATTTAAACCAAGCATCTAACCCTTCAAGCACAACGCTATAAGGGACAGAAATTTCTAGCTCGAGGCGCAGATATTGCACTGGTTCTAATGGCATATGCGATCGCTCCAAATAAAATCGGTATTGGTCAGATAAGACGGGATGACTTTTGACGTAATTATGATACAACAGCTTTAATCGATAAGATTAAAGCAATTACTTGTTTCCAGACCAGTACCCAAATCGATGTCCCTCAATTTTGAATTTTCTTTCAAAGCATAAAAAAACCACAAACAAAGCTTAAACCGACGATAAGTTTAGTGAACCGATATAAAAGTATGATTCTTCCTCACGTCAAGAAAAATCACACTAGTAAAGCGCGGCTGAAATCTAGATACTCTTTTTAAGAGGCTAAAACCTTACCTTTATAAGTCCAGTTAAATGGCTTAGCCACAGTTCGATTGAAATAGTGAATGAACTGAAAAATTCTTGCCTT
>JBBRVV010000461.1:0-1899 GCA_038246525.1 Pseudanabaenales cyanobacterium | reverse complement strand
GGGCATTCTCCAGTAAATTCTGATACCCTTCTGCAAACTCTTCCCCAACCCCTTCAGCCTCAACGTGTCGAATCAGCGATTGAATCATAGGAACGGCAATACCAATGCCAAACAACGCATTGAACCCTGCCATAACAGCCGGAGCAGAAAGCAGCAACGTCAGTTCAGGAAAGAGTGCAATCAGAGTCATGAAGATCAAGAAAAAGATTGGAGTAAATTTCAAACTCTTTAGGTGCAATAGGGTAGCGTGTTGCTGACCCCTCTTATAAGAAGGCAGCGATTACCCTAACCGTCATTCAAATCTTTCGCCACCTTATCCAAGCGATCGTTTGCATCCTTAGCAAGCCGAAGACAGTAAACCGTTGCACCTAATCCACCTGCTGTCGCCCCACCCCCTGTTATTGGTTGTCCTGTTATCAGTAGAATTACTCCACTGATGCCGACGAGGGCACAAGCCGCGGTTGTAAACCAGGCAAGATCAAAACTTCGTTGAGCCTGTCGTAACCGTTCCTTTGCAATGTTTAGCTCAATTTCTGAATGTTCGATTGGAGGAGGAATTAAGATAGGTGCAAGTGAGCTTTCACCCCAATTATTTTTCTGGGAATGTGTACTTGAAAACTTGTTTTTGTCCATAATAAAAACTAAAAATTGTGTAGGAAGTATGAAGTGACACCTCCAAATTTAGTTGGATCTCTGTAATAGGGCTATTAAAAAAGCGTTGCACATTCACAACATCTCCAGTAAGGCTTAGATCTTGCAAAAGGGCTTTATAAGACGGTTCTGTGGATTGCTCAGCAGCATTCCCATTTGTCTCGTTGCAAATCTGCAACGAGATGATTCTAGATAGAGAGGGAATTTCTCAGCTACTTTGGAAGAAATTGCCTACAACAATCTCAAGTTACCGCCTTACGCGCCTCATAGAAATTGTCTTGTCATAAAGTGCGTAAGACAAGGAAATCTCTAGCTATTCAAAAAGGACACCATGAACCAAGCCAAAAAGCTGTTTATTCACGAAGCTTTCACTAAGAAATTTGGTACTCAAGGTGCCCAATTAATTAGTCCCTCCCACTTAGAGAAACTGCCTGGTTCCACAACGAATAAAGGAAACTGGTCTAGGATACTCAATGGAGAGACGCGACCTGGTATAAAGCACATTAGTTTTTTATCTAAGGCTTTAAAGTGTTCAACTGATGATGTCATTCAAATATTTGAGAACGCAGACAAAATTGATGAGAATACCAACATCAGAGAGCTTTTGAAAAAACTACATAAATCTTTTGAAATTCCCGAATCGATGCCCAAAGTTAATCGTTACTTTATTGGACGTTCAAAAGAGCTTGAAGAGGCTACTGATAAACTGATTTGTTCAGATATTCAAGGAGTAGTAATCGTAGGCTTTCCAGGTATGGGGAAAACAACTCTTGCTAAGCATATAGTCTATGAATTGCAAGAGCAGATGTTATTTTTTGACAAAGTTGCCTGGGTAGCATTAAATCCTCAAATTGGAACGGGAGAGCCTCCTACATTTAAAGAATCAATCTCCTCTCTATTATTTGAGATTAGTGATGGTGATATCACTAGAGAAACTATTTCTCAAGATAATGAAAATCAATTAATTCAACGTGTTATCAATCAGATAAAGAAGAGAAAATGCTTATTAATCTTTGACAATGCAGAAACTTTATTAAGTAGAGCCGACTCTGATCAGGCTGGCTTATTTTCACGCAATGCAAAAGATTATGCATATTTATTTAAACAAATTATTGAATCTGAACACAAAAGCAAGTTCCTTATAACTACTCGTGAGGAGTTCATTGAATTAAGCCCTAGCTGTTACAGAATTAATTTAGAAGGACTAAGTCTAGAGGATGGAGTTGAATTAGTAGAAATCTTGTCATC
>JBBRVV010000460.1:0-1904 GCA_038246525.1 Pseudanabaenales cyanobacterium | reverse complement strand
TATAAAAGAGCCAACACTAATAAAATTTACTACTACCTTTGGATGGGAGCAGACTCGTCAAGGAAATGGGTCGCTAACTTTGAGCAATATTCTATTCCCAAAATGGAATACAAGTTTGGAAACGGTCAAATCTGTATGCCTCGGTGGAATTGAGCGAGTTTATGACATTGAAGTTGAAGACAATCATAACTTTGTGGCGAATGGTTTACTTGTACATAATTGTCATATGCTCAGCACTGCCGCATTCAATGCTCTACTTAAGACTTTAGAAGAACCGCCCGATCGCGTGGTTTTTATCTTGGCGACCACCGATCCCCAGAGAGTACTGCCAACGATTATTTCTCGCTGTCAACGATTTGATTTCCGTCGCATTCCCCTAGAAGCAATGGTCAGCCATCTCACCAAAATCGCAAAACTAGAAAAAATAGCGATCGCGCCAGAAGCCGTAACCTTAATCTCTCAAATTTCCCAAGGAGGTTTAAGAGATGCCGAATCGCTCTTGGATCAATTGAGTTTATTGGAAGGCGAAATATCACCTGAAGCCGTATGGGATTTGGTGGGGGTAGTGCCAGAAAGGGACTTGTTGGCAATCTTAACGGCGATCGCTAATTCTGATAGTACTGAGCTTTTAGAACAAACTAGAAGAGTCATGGATCGGGGTAGAGAGCCAATTATTGTCCTCCAGAATTTAGCCAGTTGCTACCGAGATTTACTGATTGCCCAAACTAGCGATCGCCGAGATTTAGTCGCCTTAACCGATCAAGGTTGGCAAAATTTACAAAAGCTGGCTAAAAGTTTGAGTAGAAATAATATTCTGCATGGTCAACAACATTTACGCCAAGCAGAAGTGCAAATCAAAAACACCACTCAACCGCGATTATGGCTAGAAATTATTCTTTTAGGCTTATTGCCAAGTGAATTATTAACTCAGGCGATCGCCGAAAAGCCAAAATTAGAAATTAGCCAAAATGTGCAAGTTTTACCAAAAAAAGAACTAACGGTAGAACCTGGCTCAGAGATTCAAATTCAGGCTCAACCGACCTTTCAGAAAATCCCTCAATCGACTTCACCTATAGTTCAACCAATAGAATCGCCAAAGCCTAATCAACAAATTCAACCCAGCGAAGCAGTAATTGAGCCAATTGAAAAACTACCTAATCCTCCTGACTTGAGCGGGCAGTGGCAAAACTTGATGCGAATTTTATCGCCTGTTACTAAGGGAATATTGGAACGAAATGCTAAGTTTGTCTCTGTGGATGGAGACCTGGTAAAAATAGGGATCAAAAATACTAAGTTAAAAGAGATTGCCGAAGGCAAAAAGAGTGAAATCCTGAAGCATTGCGAACAGCTATTTGGGCGGAAAGTTCAAGTTAGTTTTGTCACTGCTAAGTTGACTGTCAGCGATTCTGAAAGCAAAACCTCAAGTCAAACCTCCAGTCAAGCTCGAACTCAAGTTCTAGCTCAGGTTAAGCCTAGCGCAAATATTGTGCCTGAAAACCTAAGCAGTGCGATCGCTCAACCAATAAAACCTGATACTAAAACCGAGCCTATTCCTGCATCAATTCCAAATGTAACACCTGAGCCAAAACCAGAAATTAAATCACCCCCAAGCCTCGAAGTTATTGCCCAAAAAGCAACCTCTAATAAATCGATCAGCTATCAAGATAATGTGCAAGAATTTGCAATTAAGAATGTAGCTTCATTTTTTAATGGACAGATTGTGGATTTAGATCAATTGGAACTGGAAGATGCAGAAGAGGAAGAAGTATAGTTGGCTTCTACTCCCTTGCTAAAAGTTGCTATTCCCTGCAAATCTTCAATTGCACCGCACAGGCTTTCAATTCTGGTTGAAGCGAATCAGGACAAGCTAGGGGATGAGTGAGTGCATTTGCTTCCGCTTGATC
>JBBRVV010000459.1:0-1905 GCA_038246525.1 Pseudanabaenales cyanobacterium | reverse complement strand
GAATGAAGCTCAGTTCTCGGTAGTTCCCAATCCAATTCTGCCGCCTGATGTGTTGACTCAAGGCAGGTAGATTAAGGTTTTAGCTAGAATTTTAAGCTACAAATTATAATGCCCCCACTTGGGGGTTCTTTTTTTGGTTTTTAGAATCCACTATTTGAGCAATTTACAAAAATCCAAACTAAAAACATTTATTAGACGAAGTCAATGCTCTTATTAGGAAAGACTTACAATTTTATTCAGACAATTACAGGAGTTTTTATGACCTTTGAAGAAATGCAAACCATCTTAGCTGGCATTGTTGCAAGCCAGGCTAAGACTGAGGTAAGCCAAGCCAAGAATGATGAGTTCCAAGTCGCTTTTAGAGAAAACATGGAGCTAATGCGCCAAGATCTATTCAACACTCAGGCTATAGCCAACAGTAATGCTAGGGCAATTGAGGCAGCCGCAAATCAGCAGGCGTATGATAGAGAATTGCAAGCCCAACGATATAATCAGTCTCAAGCTCAGCTAGGCGAACTAGCCCGAATTGTTGGACAATTTGCAGAATCTACAACTCAACGCTTGACCGCTTTAGAGAATAAGCAATAACAATTTCTTTTTTGCGATTAATTAAGATTTTTGTGTAGTAGCAGCCGATGGGGAATCCCTAGCAGCCAGGTAATTAGGTTTGATTCTGATTTGGATAATTGGTAGTTCGCCTTTTGGTAAAGATTTTGCGCAGCTTGGTTGTGGTTGATTACATGAAGGTAAATCTGCTGGTAACCTTTTTCTTTTGCTAGGGTTTCAGCACTGTGAAGCAATTGCATAGCAATCCCATTTCGCCGCCAATTAGGATCTACTGCCAGGCTTGAAAGGTAAGCGGACTTAGTGGGAGCCGACCAAAAGGGAGTTAGCTGACGGAAATGTAACTCAATTGTGGCTACGGTTTGCTTATTTTCTAGATCTATCGCCACTAAGCAAATAGAATCGGCAGAGGTTTCAGCAAATTTGGTATATAGATCAAGCCGAATACTCCAACAGAGCAGCGGATAGAGCCAACTTGTGAGCATGCTTTGATTTACCTCGGCATAAAAGCTATGGGCAAGAATCTGGGATAGGGGGGGGACATCCTGGTTATTGGCAGGACGGATATGAAAATCTTGGGACGCAGACAAACTCATGGACACATAGTTAGAACATTTAGTTTTGCTTAAATTTTACTTCAACCCGATCGCCAACCTTTAGACCTTTTTCTGCTGCCCAGTTTTCCCGCAGTTCGATTACTTGATCAACTAAAACGCTTTTATTCGGATAAGTTGGGCAAGGATCTTGGGTACAGGGTGGGGCACTAGGCGCGATCGCTACTATCCGTTTTTTATAGATAAAGACCATATCTAATGGCACGGCGCAGTTTTTCATCCAAAAGCTAACTGAAGTGGGCGGATCAAAGGGAAATAACATACCTCGGTTGTCGGGCAAGCGATCGCGATACATTAATCCTTTAGACTGCTGCTCGGCAGTGCGGGTAACTTCTAAATCTATGGTTTGATTTGCCAGACTAGCGGTGGCAGTGATCGGTAAAAATTGCGCAAGACTAGAATTAGGGGCTACAGGCAGGCTAGGTGAAGTGATTCTCTGACTGATTAGCGGAGCAATATTTGAGTGCGATTTACTATTTGTCAGTCCAGTCTGTTTACCCATTACCGCAGAATCAAGTACTGAAGAGTTTTGCCCTAAAAGTAATAGCGAAATCAAACCAATTTGCCCCATCAAGCTTGAGATTTTTAACATATTTAAGCGAAATTCTACGTTTTTGGTTTTAGCTGTGTCACAATTTTTAATAATCAAGACTTCATTTTAGCCAGTCAGCCTATGTCATCCCCACTATATGTTGCATTTGTCTGGCATCAGCATCAGCCGCTATAT
>JBBRVV010000458.1:0-1914 GCA_038246525.1 Pseudanabaenales cyanobacterium | reverse complement strand
GAAGACCTACAGGATTTAAAAGATTTGCGATTGGCTAAGCAAGAGGCACAAAGTCAACCTGCGATCGCTTTAAATGATGTTAAGCAATTGCTTGGGTTGTGATGAGGCGATCGCGCTTTTGGCTAAACGTAAACTGCGATCGCATTAAATGAGATCATGATCGTCGGGACGGCGTTCGCGACGGCCTTGCGCGTTGGGATGCTCTAACCTGAATTATTCACCATGACTAAAAATTGATTCTTGGAAATCCTTGCTAAATATAGGTTGTATGTGAGATTTACTCAGAAAACAGACTGTTTTTTGGGTAAAATCGTCAAATCATCTCTGGGCAGGGCTTTCAGTCATTTTTCTAAGTCGTGATGAATAATGCAGGCTAATTCAAAAACAAAGCGTCAATCGATATCATCGAGTTTGGTGGTGTGGTCATAGCTCCAACCTTCTAGGCAAGCACCCGTAAACTCTGCACCAGTAAAATCAGTGCCAATTGCCTGTGCTTCAGTGAGGTTTGCCGATTCGAGATTTGCATTACGAAAACTGGCTTCGTTGAGGATGGCACGTTTGAAGTTGACTTCTTTTAAATAAACTCCGTCAAGATTTGCGCCGCGCAGGTTTAAGCCTTCGTAGGATTTGCTTTGGTTGGGTTTGCCTATGACTAATAGTTCGCGTACTTCGGGGTTAGCAAGAATTGATGTTCCTAAACGCGATCGGTCTAGTTCTTTTGCTTGATTCCAAATAATACGAGTCAAGTTGGTAATCTGCTTGCGAGAATTGCGAAAATCGCTACTTTTGAGATATGCCTTCGTAAAATTAGCTTTGGTTAAATCTGCACCACGAAAACTTGTACCGCCGATGCTGGCAAAGCCAACAATAAACTTCAGGAATGTATCGAACTTGGGATCGCCTTTTAAAGTTCGCAAAGCAGCATAAACACTTAATAGCATAGTGCCGACTGCCCCTACCGCAGCCCCAACCAATGCAGAATCAGATGACCTTGCCCCTCCCAACAACCCCACCATAGCCCCACTAAATCCGCCTGACAATGCTCCCCCTAACCATCCTACAAATGCTCCTTCCCATGACAATACCAAAGTCCCTGACAATATCACTACTGAAAATGCTACTACTGCTACTGCTACTACTGCTACTGCCAATAATACCAAGGGATTTGTCCCTGACAATAATAATAAGGTATATGATACTAATACCAATGCCAATGCCATTTTACCGAAAGCCTTCGCTGTAAATCCCTGACGAACAATGGCAAATATGATGACGATAAGAGTGATGATGATTGCTATAAAAGTGGCGATCCTAATGCTTGTGATATTGAACGGGGTTAAGAATAAAGTTACCCATACCCCAGTATAAGCAGCAAGAAATCCTGTCCATGCTGACAAAAAGAAGGAAATAACTAACTGAAATGCCAACCATCGTTTCTGTACACCAGTCTCAGCCTTCGAGAAATTTGCCCCGATCAAAGTTGCACCTGTAAAATTTGCGCCCGACAGATCCGCGCCACTAAAGTCTGAGCCTGAGAGGTCTTGCCTCTTAAAAGACTTACCTCGCAAATTTTGACCAACAAAGTTTTTCGCCGTAGAGTTCATCGCCATCATCACCTGAAACCTTGGTTTGATTTTACGATTATTTTCCAGATTTGTCTGTACTCTCATTCGTTGAGAGTGAACCTGCGATCACACTTTTGGTTTGGGGCTTTGCGATCGCGGTTTGATTTGGTTAGGGTTGGAAATGCGATCAGTCTTTTGGATTTTGGGAATTTGCGATCGCGCTTTGATTTAATGATTTATTGCAACACTTTTCTCGATTCTTCCTGCTCCTTTGCTTGACGCAAAATTTCATTAATCAGACTTTGATAGCCAACTTCCCCCGCTTTCAATTTGAAATACTCAATAAGAT
>JBBRVV010000457.1:0-1935 GCA_038246525.1 Pseudanabaenales cyanobacterium | reverse complement strand
TCTCTAATCTGCTTTCCCTGACTGGAGTAGAGATGGTGCTCATAGTTGCTGGGGTAGTTTTAGTCTTTGGCTGCTGGCAGATCTGGGGGATTGATCGCGCCCACCGAGCAAAAAATCAGGCACTGTATCGACACTGTCTGATTGTGCGTACCGAGGCACCTGCCGCAGCTATGTGGGATGCGATCGAGCGTATGGGTGATATTCAGAACTATATGCCGTCGCTGGTTAGATCGGAGATTCTCGATAGTAAGTTGCCTGGGGTTGGTGCTGTACGACGCTGTACTGACAAATCTGACAGATGTTGGGCTGAAGAATGTATTGAATTCGAGCCAGGTCATTCGTTTACGATGCGCTTTGCTGCCGAGGCACCAGACTTTCCCTTCCCAGCCAGTACAATGCTCGGAGGCTGGAAGGTTATGTCTGTGGGTACAGGATCTGAGGTGATGATTTGGTGGGAACTTGCTCCCAAGCCACGCTTTCTAGCGCCAATCCTGTTGCCGATTTTAGCTTTCAGTGCAGATCGTGATTTTGTACGGGTTATTCGACGGATGGCAAACGATTCACTAGAGCAAAAGCAGCATGGAGCAAGGCTTGCGATGCATTTTTGTTGAATTCATAAGTCTAACACTCCAAATTAAGTTCTAGAGATTTAAGTTTTAGGGATTCTAGGTTTCGTTCCAATTTGACTCCCCACAAAAACAGGATTTTCTAAGCTAGCTTTGCAGACCTTTTTATCAAAATTACAGCTATAAACGAAGGGTTCCTGCCAACTCAAAGGAATTTCCAGTAAATCTCTAGCTCCCGTCATGCCTTGTCCAATGAAAAATAAAGTGGCGATAGAGTTGAGAATGACATGGACTGTGCGCCAACGATTTTGCCGATCTTGATAAATATCTTGGATAATTGCTAGGGAAAAAATCATGAGCATAGTGGCGATCATGCCAAAGTAAAAATGGGAAACCATCCACTCGTTATCACGGCGAAAGATGGCACCAAATCCCTCACGCTTGAATACATTATCTTGGAAGCCAATTAAGACTACCCCCATGCCAGTTAAGGTGGCAAATATGCCCAGCCATAGTCGCTCACGGGCAATATATAGAAATACTAGAGAAGCGATTGTGGCAATAAATAAAATGGCAAGAATTAAAACCTGAGTAAAGTCTTTATTAACTAAATCATTCTTTAGAATATATTTAACCGTAGGGTGCAGCATTCCCAATAAACTAATGCTAACTACGGCTCCAGATAGTACTTTCCCCAACTTGACATGTTCCAGCCCTACCGATGGTGGAATTTTGGACGTACTTCCGTCTTGAGATTTAAGCCGGCGTTGTCGAGTTTGCCAAGCCATATTTAGCACCATGCCAATAATTGGAAATACTACGGTGACGGCGATCGCTGGATGGGCTATTCTTAAAAAATCTGTTAGTTCCATTGTTTACTCTATTAGGGTTAAGTTACTAGACTTGTCTTGAAGGCTAAGATTTTGCATAGTAAGAATAATCATGACATTTAATTGAGAATTTCTTTGCAAAGTGGTAAAAACTTGCTGCTGTTCTGAGAAATAGACAACTGAACAATCAACGCTCTCACAAAAGCAATAAATGAACTCAGGATGAATTTGTTCTAGGGCTTCGTGAATCAGCAAGCTTTTGAGTGTCTGTAATGGTACTAATTTACCTTTACTGCCATTACGGGGACAAGTTGAATTCATAGAGATTTTTGAATTGTTTCTGCATAGAATTTCTTAGGCTTCAGTCCCACAATTTTTTCAAGCTGTCGATCGACTCAACAATCATCTTCTCAAGCTTGTGATTAGTCGATCGATATCTCACTCAACAACAAATATTCTCAAATGATTTGATGTGTTTTAGAAGGCGATCGCATAAAAAACATCTTCTCAAGTTTGCGATTAGGCGATCGCTATCTCAC
>JBBRVV010000456.1:0-1956 GCA_038246525.1 Pseudanabaenales cyanobacterium | reverse complement strand
CACTAGCGATCGCGAAACCATTAGCAGCCCAAAAGTTATTGCTAATTGAAGCCTGGAACCATTGGACATCCAAGCCGAATTGATTACCATAGAGATATTGATTAAACTTTGACCAAGTAGTAATTGAATTCAAGAACATATAGCTTTGAATCGCAAATACGTAAAGGAAAACCACTGCAGCTCCAGCGTTAGTCGGATTGTTAAGCTGATTGGTCACTCCAGTAGAACCCACCATCAAGCCAAACAACAAAGCCAAACTATAGAGCAAGATATAGCCCAAACCCAGGATCAAATAAAAACTGAGCAAAAACAAGGGGCTTACACCTGCACTGATCGCCGCCGCCAGATGAAGCGGCAAGATCAAAAGAGTAATTAAATAAATTAGAGCAGGAACACCAAGTAACTTACCCCACAAGATACTGCGACCAGATTGGGGACTAAGACGGATAAAGTTGAGCGTGCCGCGACTGGATTCTTGGGCAATGTCAATTACTAAAAATGCACAGCTGACAGGGGAGATCAAAACAGGTAAACTCCAACTCAAAGCCCGAAATTGCACGAGCCACCATGACTGCCAATTGATTTTGAGCGGACTGTCACATAAAAATACAGGTTGCATGGAATATTCCTTAAACCCATAGCAAAATTGATTGTAGTAGTTGCCAGACCGCGAGATAGCTAAATCAGGATCGGGAAGCTGAAAAGCATAGAAAGCCACGAACAGAACTTGAAAAATTAGAGCGATCAACCCACAAATAATTAAATTCCGCAATTTAAACTTACCCTTCAACTCCCGAAATAGCTGGGGATTCCAGTCACCGATTTGACTCAAAATTGGATCTAGTATCACCATTTTTACCTCTTTTAGATTCTTGTTACTTTCTCGCTTGACCTGAGATCTTGACCTGGGATCTTTGCTGGTCTGGTCTTTAGATTCTGTATTTATACATTGTTTATACATCGCTGGTCTAAATCTTGCTGTGATCAAGCTCAGGTGCTCAATTTGTTTGCTTGTGTCCCATTTTTAAGAAAATTGTCTCTAAATCTTCGCGGGTGCGGTGGAACTCAGTTAAAGGAATACCTGCTTCGATTAGCGATCGCATCAAGGTGGCGCAATCCTCCAAATCGCCGACAAAATCTAGCCGCAAACTCTCTGTCCCTCTGATCTCCTCTATTCCCTCTACTTTGGGATAATCCTGCAGAAAGTGCTTGAGCTTGGCTAATCCTCCCCTTTATGTGTCTAATACTGACAAAATGATTTGTTGTCGACTAAGTTTTTGATAGAGATCTTTAAGTGGGGCACTTTCTACTAAACAGCCCAATTCCATAATCCCGATCGCTGTACAAATTTCCGCCAAATCACTCAAAATGTGGGAAGAAATTAAGACGGTCATTCCCGCCGCTTGCACAGATTTAATAATATCTCGAAATTCTAATCGCGCGATCGGATCTAGCCCCGAAACTGGTTCATCTAGCAATAATAAAATTGGTGAATGAATTATCGTACGCGCTAAACTAAGCCGCTGTTTCATGCCGCGTGATAGGGTAGAAATTTGACTTTTACGTTTATTTTCTAAACTTACTAACTCTAAAACTTCATGTAGACGTTGGGTACGGCGTGAGCCTTGCAGCTGATAGAGGCGCGCAAAATAATCCAAGTAGTCCCATACGGTCAAGTCATCATAGAGGGGATAGTCATCGGGCAAATACCCTAGTCGTCTTTTGATCAAGGGATTGGCTTTACCTGATTCAAAGCGATCGCCATTAATATAAATTTTACCTAAAGTTGGTTCTTCCGCCGTCGCTAGCATCCGAATCAGGGTAGTTTTCCCCGCCCCGTTTGGTCCAATTAAGCCATAAACTTCGCCTTCAGCGATTTGCAAATCCACTTGATTTACGGCTAGATGCTTCTCAAATCTTTTAGTTAGGTTCTCGGTCCGAATTGCCAATTCTTTT
>JBBRVV010000455.1:0-1978 GCA_038246525.1 Pseudanabaenales cyanobacterium | reverse complement strand
TGACTTGGACTATTTGATTGTGGATATGCCGCCAGGAACGGGTGATGCCCAGATGTCTTTGATTCAATCTGTAACTGTGGCTGGTGCAATTATTGTAACTACGCCCCAAGCAGTCTCTTTGCTGGATTCACAAAAAGGATTGCAAATGTTCCAAAGCTTGAATGTGCCTGTTTTAGGCGTGGTAGAGAATATGAGCTACTTTATCCCTCCAGATCAAAGCGATCGCCGCTACGATATTTTTGGCTCTGGTGATGGCACTAAAACGGTGGCTGCTTTAGATTTGCCTTTGCTCGGTTGTATCCCGTTAGAAATCGAGTTGCGTGAAGGAGGCGATCGCGGTGTACCAATCACTTTAAGCAAACCCGAATCAGCTTCTGCCCAGGCATTGCGCCAAATTGCTATAGAAGTAATGAGATTATTACCTTGAGCATTTGTAGATTTCTAGAGATACCTATATCTAGTAGGCGAAAGTCCTACTCCTTTCCTACTGTAAAAATAGACATTGGTGAAATGGGGTTAAGGGGTAAAACCCCTTGGTGGGGCGTAGCCCCCACATCCCCAATAACAGTAATTCTTGACTGGTATGGGAGTAAGGTATATAAAAGTTATAAGTTCTGAATCTCTAAAAGCTCTAAGGCGGTTTCTAAGAAACAAATTACTCAGGGATTACATCTTTAAAACCCATTGCGGGGCTACGCCCTACGACCCTATCTTGAAAGTAGTAGGTAGAATCTTTCTAGGATTTCACCTAAATTAAATTTTCCCAAATCTTTTGATATTGGTTAACAGTAGATACAGGTAAGGGAAGCAGAGGTTCGCATTTAGCCAAAATTGCGGCGGATGGAAACTTGACTGCATTCTCTTTGATTGACTGTGGTAATAGATCTAGAGCGGAAATAGTTGACGCTACATTTGTGAGAGCCGAAATTTTTGCCGCGATCGCTGGTTGGAGGAAGAAGTTTTGCCAAGCCAAGGCAGAAGTTAAGTTTTTGGTTTCCCTAGTAACAGTCCAGATATCTGTCCAGAGGGCTGAACCTTCCTGGGGTAAGACTACCTGTAAATCGGGATAAAGTTGTTGAATCCTGAGTAAATCAATTGTCCAGCCTACTGCCACCCAACTGTCTGCCGTCAGCAAAGTTTGGAGATAATATTGATTGGTGTAGGTTTTTACCTGTTGATGTAGAGACTTCAGTTCGCTGCGTAATTCTGAAATTTTATTCAAGTCAGCAGTCTGGTAGGAGTGTCCCAACTTCTTTAAAACAATGCCAATTACTTCTCGCTGATTATTTGGTAAAGTGATTTTGCCTTTCAATTCTGTTCGCCATAGATCTTGCCATTTGGTAATCGGTTTCTCAACTTTGTCGCTGCGGTAAGCGATCGCCGTAGCACCCCAACGGAAGGGAATTCCCCACACTCGCTGATTTCTAATCACAGAAGTTCTAAATATCTCTGGTAGTTGCTGCCATTGAGGAATCTGTTGCGAAATTTGGGCGAGGGAAAAAGATTGAATTAAATTTTGGGCGATCGCTTGATCTAGCCAGCCATCGGCGATGCCAATTAGATCAGGGTTATTTCTACTTTCTTCGGTCTTATTTTCTTCGGTCTTATTTTCTTCGGTCTTAGTTTCTTTGATGGCATTCCAAAGTTCGGCGTAGTTTTTGAATGACTTTAATTCTGTTGGCTTACTCTCTGCCTTTTCAAATTCGCCTACTAGCTTGCTGGGAATTGCACCTGCTAAGCCTGAGATACGCAGCCGATTTGGTTCTGCAAACAATGAGCATCCGCCCACAGTCGCTAAACTTGCAGTAGCCATGCCTAAAAACTTTCGCCGCCGCAATTTACTCATTGAGAAACTTTTCTAATAGCTTTATAGAAGGAAGGATTAAAAACCCGTAATCGATAATTCTGCTCAAACCCTCGCCAGCCATGAGATGTGTGAGTTGTTCCGAAAAGAGTTGAATTAAAGCTCTAAACACAT
>JBBRVV010000454.1:0-1979 GCA_038246525.1 Pseudanabaenales cyanobacterium | reverse complement strand
TCAAGGGGATCCAGGTAATTGGTTTCATTAACTGCAATCGCAACTTCCAAATCGAAGTCTCTTTAGACGCGCCCTTCATCCCCAGGATTTGCCTGGTACGAGAGGATGAGTTTTCTACAGAATTTTCAGCCTGATCAGAATTGGGGAGAGTCATAGGGCACATATAGATTAACTCCGATGATTTTAACGCAATCTCTCAATCTGGGGATAGCAATTGCAATTTGATGTAGCGATCGCCAGTGCTTTGGAAGTATTTAACAAAGACCAAGGGGAATGTTTAGAAAAAATTTAAGATCATTTTGGCGAAAGTGATGCAAAAAATCAAAAATGTGCGTATGATGTATATGTACTTGGGAAGCCAATCAACTAAGAAATGACCAATTCCGCGGCTATCAGAAAACATTACGCTGTCATAGGGCTTGAAGCCTTGTTTAGACAGGCTGAATGTTCTATTGCCGAATTACTGTCTAGGATTTCTGAATATAATTCGTGAGCTACTGATGGTTTAGCTGGGAAGCTTCTCGAACTATTTCCCCTCTAATACCTGAATGAAAGTTTAATCTTTGACCTCAACTCTCAAGATTTACTTGGCGCTCAACTAAAATTCAACCCGATTAAATTTAACGTTACTCTAGTAGTTTAATCGACTCTAGGTATCTATTTGGTTTTTGAAGCTTCTCTCTAGTTTTAATTTGGGTTCTAGTAATTTCCAAAAAATTATTCGACTTAAATATTTTTTTGTCTTTGTTGGCTAAACAAATATCCTGCTCAGACGCTATCCTAATCAGAAAATGTTTGCTACATAATCACTGAAGGAATTTCCTGTGAAGTTTTCTATAGCGATTTATGAACACCACGCTGAAAATAAGTCTGAAGTGAAACCAGGAATTTAAGCTAGAGTTTAAAAAATCTGAAAAACCCTGATTAAATAGGCTGTTGAAGGTTGTTGAATAAGTCTAATATCCAAGTTGATTTGGTTGATTTGAAGGTTATCAAGATTAATATAGAGAATTTACAGGACTTGCAATTTAACTTTTAGTAATTTCTCCAGCATATTTCCTGCATATTCATAGTGGTTACTGAAGCTTGATTTAGAACCCAAAAAGTTTTGATCCGCTTGAACTAGCTCTCCTTGAGCCGACTAAGAATATTTCCCTAAGAATGGTTCAAAGAATATTGAACTAAAAGTCAAATTGTGTAGTTTCAAAAATCGCATTTCACTCTCATACTGAAGCCATCAAAGCGATTTGATCTAAGGAATTTGATCAAGGCAAGATTGAGTTTCAGGAAAGCTGAGTTTTGAGAGCGGTTTTAGAGAGCTTACTTAGTCTTGTATTGATTTCCTCTCTTAGAGCTATTCAGAAGCGATCGCTAATAAAGCTAAATACATATAGCTAAATAGAAGTCAATTAACTAAAGATCAATGTTTGGTTAAGCTCTGATTAAATCTAAGTTAAGAGAATTCTGCCAAAGTTTTTCCAATCGAATAGAAGTAGTTAGGTATGGTACCTAATCTTATACATTGCTGCATTTTCGATCCTTTGCCGTGAGTCGTGGATCGTGCAGTCCGTAATGTCTAGAGCATTACCTCTTACTCATGTTTTGAATTTGTACAAATTTTTCACACGAAGTTGGGAGCATTTAAAATGTTGCAATTGAAATCTGAAGTCGGTAAAGTTTCTGCGGTCTTGGCAGCAACCTTGGAAAAGGAAGTGCATGAGCCAGTTGGTGTTCATTACATCTTGGAAATCTATGAATGCCCAAGCGCTATTTTAAATAATCTGACTTACATCATGGAAAGTCTGCGTGGAGCAGTTAAAGTTGCTGGTGCGACTTTGCTTAATGAGGTTTCTCACCAGTTCTCTCCTCAAGGGGTTACCGCTTTGATGCTGTTGGCAGAATCTCATATCTCGATTCATTCTTGGCCTGAAAGTGGCTTCGCGGCGATCGATGTGTTTACTTGCGGTTCGCACACCATG
>JBBRVV010000453.1:0-1993 GCA_038246525.1 Pseudanabaenales cyanobacterium | reverse complement strand
TTAGCTATATTCCGACTCGCCACGCTACAGTTGTAGAGAGATTATTGGCGGCTGGTGCCATTTTAATTGGCAAAACTAATCTCGATCAATTTGCCACGGGTTTGGTCGGCACAAGATCTCCCTATGGGGTATGTCGTAATGCTTTTAATCCAGATTTTATCAGTGGTGGCTCTAGTTCGGGTTCGGCGATCGCTGTAGCAAAAGGCTTAGTTAGCTTTGCTTTGGGTACGGATACGGCTGGTTCGGGGCGGGTGCCAGCAGCTTTTAATAATCTAGTTGGGCTTAAACCCACCAAAGGTCTGATTAGTACCACTGGAGTTGTGCCTGCTTGCCGATCGCTTGACTGTGCTTCGATTTTTGCTTTGACAGTTGCAGATGCCGAAGCAGTAATGGCGATCGCCGCAGGATTTGATCCCTTTGATGGCTACTCTCGACCAATGCCAAGTGAATCTAAAAACCTGACTAATTCTTTATCTACTTTCCGATTTGGCGTACCCAGCAAACTGAACTTTTTTGGCGATCGCGAGTATGAGAAACTCTATGCCCAAAGCCTAGTTCAATTAAAAAATATGGGTGGTACGGCAGTTGAAATTGACTTTACACCATTCCAAGAAGTAGCTCAACTTCTGTATGCTGGTGCTTGGGTTGTAGAACGATATACTGCCCTTAAGGATTTTTTAGCAGCCCATCCTCAGCAAATTTTACCTGTACTCCAAACCATCTTGGATGGAGCTTTGAAATATACAGCCAGTGATGTATTTAGCGATTTTTATCGGTTAGCAGAATTACAACAAAAGACTAATTTAATATGGCAAGAGATTGATGTTTTAGCCCTCCCAACCGCTGGAACTATCTATCGGATTGAAGAAGTCGAAGCTAATCCCTTAGCATTAAATACTAATCTAGGATATTACACTAATTTTGCGAATCTCTTGGATTTAGCCGCGATCGCACTTCCAGCAGGATTTCGTGATGATGGTTTACCCTTTGGGATTACCTTAATGGCGATCGCATTTTCCGACCCATATCTCTGCAAATTAGGTAAGCTGTTCGAGCAGGTTAAAACCATCTAGTATAATTTTTGCAAATATTTACTTTCCATAAAATCCCAAAATCTTTATGTCTGATTCTCTAACCAAAATTGCCGTAGTTGGCGCTCATCTTAGCGGTCAACCCCTAAATCACCAACTCACCAGTCGTGGCGCAAAATTATTGCTGGCAACTCATACTGCGCCTATTTACAAGTTATATGCCTTGAGTGGCACTAACCCGCCTAAACCAGCATTAGTTCGCATTAACACTTTAGAAGTGGGTTTTAAGATCGAAGTTGAAGTTTGGGAAATGGCGATCGCGCGGTTTGGTGAATTCGTCATCGAAGTTCCTGAACCTTTAGGAATTGGTACTACGGCCTTAGAAAATGGAGATACGGTTAAGGGGTTTATTTGTGAAAACTGGGCGATCGCTGACGCTAAAGACATCTCACATTTCGGTGGCTGGAGGGCATACTTACAAACTCAGTAGAAAATGCAGAAAAGTATAATTTAATACAAATGTTCTCTCGAACATAAGAGTTAATATAATTAATTACTTAATAGCTTCTAGGGTTCCGATCACCTTCAAAGTTGACCTAAAAATAGGTTTGATAGATGAATCCGATGGGGTGCATCTCAGTTTTGCAATGAGTATAAATACTTAGGATAAAAAAGGAGTAAAAAGATGGATAATTTTTAAGAAGTAGAAGCTAGAGGTAAAGTGATGACTGAATCGGAAAAGAATGAAATTCGTGAACATGTGCAAGCTATAGCAGCCATATTATACAAGGACAGCGAGAGTCGAGAGCCAGAAAAATTAACTAGCCTAGAAGGTATAGAAATAGCAGTGCGGGAGCAAATGCAGCTTTGTGTTAGTAAAGATATTGGAATTTTTTTATCGAGGCAAGCACAGGAACAAAATCTGGTAGAACAAGAGAAATAAAAAGTTGCTTGGGTGAACT
>JBBRVV010000452.1:0-2025 GCA_038246525.1 Pseudanabaenales cyanobacterium | reverse complement strand
TTTTGCTCAGACTATTCGCAGTAGTGGCGACCACTTATTAACTTTGATCAATGAAATTCTTGATTTTTCTAAATTAGAAGCAGGAGAAATGCAATTAGAGTATCTTGAATTCGATCTAGAAATCAGTATTGAAGAAGTTGCCGAAATATTAGCCACAGTTGCACAAACTAAAGGGCTAGAGCTAATTACATTCATTCATGCTGATGTTCCTAAATTTCTACAGGGCGATGTGGGTCGTGTGCGTCAAGTCTTATTAAATTTAGTCAATAATGCGATTAAATTTACATCTAAAGGGGAAGTTACGATCGAAGTTAGTTTAATATCAGAAGATGCAATCACCGCCTCTCTTCACTTTGCTGTGATTGATACAGGTATTGGGATCCCTGCGGCAGCACAATCAAAACTATTTCAGCCTTTCACTCAAGTTGATGCCTCCACAACTCGTCAGTATGGTGGCACTGGTTTAGGGCTTGCCATCTGTAAGCAGATCGTGGAATTAATGGGCGGTAAAATCCATTTAGAGAGTAAGGAAAATCATGGATCGACTTTTTGGTTTGAGCTTCTATTTGAAAAACAATCTGACTACCCCGCAAATGATCTTGGCGTTGATTCTCTCCAAGGAATACGAGTTCTAATTGTAGATGATAGTACGACTAACTGTCGAATTCTCGCACATCAGCTTAGTGCTTGGGAAATGCGAGTTAATACAGTTGAACGTTCTCTTGATGCGATGTCTTATCTCAATCGAGGGATAGAAGTCGGTGACCCTTATCAACTTGCAATATTAGATATGCAAATGCCCGATCTAGATGGGGAGAGTTTAGGGAAACAAATCAAGGATTCACCAATCCTCCAAAATACTCATTTAATCATGCTGACCTCGCTCGATCAAAATGGTGCAGCGAAACGAATGCTCGAAATTGGCTTTACCTCCTATCTGCGTAAGCCTGTAAGGAAACTCCGACTTTTAAGCTGCATTATTGACGCGCTCACAGGTATTCGCCAAAATTTAGATTCGGGTATGAAATTGCAAGATTCATCCTTGGACTTGGAACCAATTCTTCCATCTAAACTCAAAATTTTGCTAGCAGAAGATAGCCCAATTAATCAAAAAGTAGCGATTAATCAACTTACTAATTTAGGTTATCAGGTCGATGTTGCGGGAAATGGTAAAGAAGCTCTAGAAATGATTGCTCAGATTCCTTATGATATTATTCTCATGGATTGCCAGATGCCAATTTTAGACGGCTATGAGACTAGTCAGCGCATCCGAAATTTGGAGGCAGATCGAGATAAGGCAACTAAAACAATTATTATTGCGCTTACAGCAAATGCGATGAAAGAAGATCGCGATCGCTGTTTGGCTTCGGGGATGGATGACTATCTCAGTAAGCCAATTCGTAAAGAAGATTTAGGAAATAAGTTGGTCTTTTGGAATGAGATTTTGGCAAAGAGAGAGCCTAAAATATTTACGGAGTCGCCCTCTAGCTTATCACTGATATCTCAAGTTGAGATTGATAACTCATTAGACCAAGATCATCAAGAGGGTAACGAACTAGAAATTGACTGGCAGTATCTAGAGGAAATGTGTGGCGGAAATGCTGAATTTCAGCAAGAACTATTAGGTACTTTTTTAGAAACCATTCCTGAACATCTAGAAACTCTCAAAATCGCTATTTCTCAGCAAATATATATTCAGATTGAACGAGAGGCACATTTTATTAAGGGATCGAGTGCGGCGATCGGGATTATCGGTATTGCGAAAATTGCCGACCAATTAGAGAGCCAAGGTAAGAACCAACAATTGTCCGACAATGCTTTAGTTCTGCTCCAGAAAATAAGCAATGGTATAGACTATATTCAGGGTTTAGTTAAAGCTATAGGAACGTAATATTTAATCATCCGTAAACAGTTGCGATCGCCTGATGACGCACGTTCATATCTAAACACATCGACAATTTGATTAATTAAATCCAAACCTCGACCACCTAAGGCATTAATATCGACATCATCAAGATCGGAAAG
>JBBRVV010000451.1:0-2026 GCA_038246525.1 Pseudanabaenales cyanobacterium | reverse complement strand
CCTTTGCCGATGCTAGTTTTGATGTGGTTTGGTCGATCGAGGCAGGGCCGCACATGCCTGACAAAGCAGTTTTTGCCAAAGAACTAATACGGGTGCTAAAGCCAGGTGGAGTGCTAGTAGTTGCGGATTGGAATCAGCGCGATGATCGGCAAATTCCCCTTAACTTTTGGGAAAAGCCAGTAATGCGCCAACTGCTCGACCAATGGTCACATCCCGCCTTCTCCAGCATTGAGCACTTTTCAGAGCTTTTAACCGCCACGGGCTTAGTTGCAGGCGAAGTCACCACCGCTGACTGGACAATCCCCACCCTACCGTCTTGGTTAGATTCAATTTGGCAAGGAATCGCTCGACCCAAAGGACTAATTAGTTTTGGGCTAACAGGATTTTTTAAATCTTTGCGCGAAGTGCCTACCCTACTATTGATGCGTCTAGCATTTGGCACTGGGCTATGTCGATTTGGGATGTTTCGGGCAACTAGAGCAGATTTGCCGATATAAATTTCTCGATATATGTAGAAGTACAGGCTAAACTAAAAAATATTTGAAATTGAGATTAAGCCCATGACTGAACCAACTGAAATTCCCCAAATTAGTGACCCAAAGTTTGGTTTTAATACTTATGCTGAGCGCCTAAATGGTCGTGCTGCTATGATTGGCTTTCTGCTTACCTTGGGCATCGAATATGTGACAGGTAAAAATCTCTTGGTTTGGCTTGGGCTAGTTAATTAATCTTTGCTTAGCTTGGCAAACAAGATGAAGATTTTATGGAGACGTCGATTATTTTGGCTTGCAGCCCTACTCTGGCTAATTTTAGACTTCAGCACTAAATATATTGCTTCTGCAAATATGCAGATTGGCGACTCCTTTGGAATTTGGCAAAACGTATTTCACTTTACCTATGCCATAAATACAGGAGCAGCTTTTAGCTTGTTTCAAAATAATGTGGATATTCTTAAATGGATTTCCCTCGGAGTGAGCCTTGGATTAGCAAGTCTGGCAATTTGGAGTAATAAACTGAATTTATGGGAACAAGTCGGCTATGGCTGTATTCTGGGAGGCGCATTGGGAAATGGGCTAGATCGCTTCGCGAAAGGCTATGTAGTAGATTTTTTAGACTTCCGTTTGATTCGTTTTCCGATCTTCAATTTTGCTGATGTTGCTATTAATCTAGGCTTGTGTTGTCTACTGGTGGCATTTTTTTCAGGTTTAAGCGATCGCTCTCAATAAGAACTAGCCTTCTGACTCTGACAAAGTTTTGCTTGGCTTAATAGATGCGCCAAGGGCATATTTAAAAGTGATAGGATTTGGGCAAGAAATCATGACAAATTCAGATGAAAACGATCGCCAATCTAAAACTTAGACAGCTACGGTGGCTCAAATTGATTGGTTTAGCTATTCTCAGTGGCGGACTACTGCTATATATTGCTGCTTGTACTTTCTTAAGCTTCAACCAAAATTATTTCATCTTCTTTCCTGATCCAAAAATCACTTCTTCGCCTGCGGATTATGGGCTAAAGTTTGAGGAAGTATATCTAGATCTAGGAAATCTTCAACAAGTTCATGGCTGGTGGATTCCCAATTCTACCAATAGAACTTTGCTTTATCTTCACGGCAACGGTGCAAATATCTCAGCCAATCTCGAACACGCTCAAAGATTTCATCGGCTAGGATTCTCAGTATTACTAATTGATTATCGTGGTTATGGTAAGAGCAAAGGCGATTTTCCAACCGAATCAAGCGTTTATCAAGATGCTGATTCTGCCTGGAATTATTTAGTCAACAATCTAAAGATTTCTGCCTCTAATATCACAATTTATGGACATTCTCTAGGTGGAGCGATCGCGATAGATTTGGCGAATAAACAGTCACAAGCTGCTGGATTAATTGTAGAGAGTTCTTTTACTTCGATTGCAGAAATGGTAAAGCTTGATCCGAAGTTTCGGATTTTTCCAATTGACCTGTTAGTGAACCAGCGATTTGATTCAATTACTAAGGTGCGATCGCTCTCTATGCCAGTATTATTCCTG
>JBBRVV010000450.1:0-2030 GCA_038246525.1 Pseudanabaenales cyanobacterium | reverse complement strand
ATCGCGCTGCTGCCTTTGAGCAATAGAGCTAAAGGATTTTGGCTGTTTTTGACCGACGCATAAACTTGATCCTGAGTGACCAGTTGATTTAAGCGATCGCGCTGTCTCTTTGGTAATTTTTCCCAAGAGCGACTAAGTAAATGTAAAAAAAGCTCAGATTCTAGGTCAGCAGTAGATTGGCTTAGGGAATATTTGATTTTTAAATGCTGACAAACCCGCTCCAATACTAATCGGTAGCTTAGCAGTTGGGTATTGCCCTTGATTATCGAGAATCCATCTGCCGCCAAAAATCTAAATCGTTCCACCAGTTTTGCTACCAATTGCTCACGCCCTAGACTCTTTACCTCAGCCACATGGGGCATAGTCACATAGTCTAAAGGATTGAATTTGCGCCGAAATAGAATGTCAGTAATTTGGTCGAGTTCCTCATCGGTTGCCAATTCTAGCGCTGATATAAGCTCGTCCATACTAGATCAAAATTGCCATCACTCAAGGTATGAGCTAATTCTACAGGCTGACTCAAGCTTTTGCCCACAATTTCCTTCAGCTAGATCTCGAACACAACTCTAGTAAATTAACCTAGCAATTTAGATCCTTTCTTTGATTATTCATAGGACTTACGCAGGCTAAATATGGAGATCTCTTCTTAGTGGGAGTTTGAGGGCGAAGCCCTCAATTGGGGCTGTGCCCCAAACCCCCTATTTACAATGTTTGGTTTATTTTTTGCGGAAGTCCTAATTCAGAACTATAACCAAGTTATTCCATTTTTCGGAAATTAATTCGATCTTTCAATGATAAAATTTACAGTAATTTGGAATTAGTGAATACCTCGTATTTTAGTTAAAGTTCGGAGAAAAAACTGACATGGAACTCTGGGAAAAGGTCTGCCATCAAAGGATTAGGTATATAGTTGACTGCTATGAATTGGACTTGGGTGAATCAGCAGAAGACTTTACTGACTATCTGCAAGAACTCTGGCTCGCCTACGCCTATGCTCAAATTGAATTAGCATTAGTAGAAACCCTGGTAGCAAGTTGGGTACAGATTCCTGCGGTAAAAGGGATGGCTTTTCTCTATCAAGTTCATGATCGCTTAAAATCTTGGGAAAGTTGCTCTAAAATCCCTAGCTCGATTACCCCGTCACAATTTCAACAGATTAGCGGACTTGATCCTACGCCTGTGTTTGGTCAAAGCGATCGCCGTCTTTCTCAAGCCGTTTAGCTTTATACTTTGTTACAGAAATTAATTTAGGAAGATTTATTAGTGGGAACATGGCGAAGTTTAGCAAGTTTAGTGAAAAATTTACAGATAACTTTACAAAAAAATCTTGGACACAACTTAGCGTAGGAATTGGGATTTTAGGGATTACTTCTCTAATCTGGCTTGATTCCATATCTGCTCAAACCTCTATCTCCCCAAATACCGCCAAAGCTCAGCCCTCCATTCAAATTATAGAGTGCGAAATCTTAATTGCTGGTGGTGGTTTAGCTGGAACCGCATCTGCCTATGAAGGGCTTTTGGCAGGAAAAAATGTCTGCATTACCGAAATCACCGATTGGCTAGGAGGTCAATTAACGGCTCAAGGAACTTCTGCCCTAGATGAATCTGCTAAACAACGCCGCCTAGAATTTTTCCCCCGTGGCTATAATCAGTTCCGTGCCAAGATCGAAAGTAAGTATGGCACCCTCAATCCTGGAGACTGCTGGGTAAGTGCAGCCTGTTTTCTACCCAAAGATGCGAAACAAATTCTCTTAGAAATGTTGCAAGAGGCAGCAGACAAAGGCAAAGGGAAGTTGCAGTTTTTCCCCAATACCGTAGTTAAAGATTTAGAAATTAGCACTGGGGTTAGCTCAGAGCTTAACAAGAATGGCAAACTAATCCAAAGCGCGATCGCGATTCAACATCAAGCTGCTCCTGGAACTCCTCCCATTGCGACTGAAACCCTCTCTCGAATTTTGCCCGAAGCCTATAGTTATCAGAATTCTGCGCGCTTCACCAAAAAGACAATTAAGTTTGTACCTGCTAAATCT
>JBBRVV010000449.1:0-2031 GCA_038246525.1 Pseudanabaenales cyanobacterium | reverse complement strand
TAATGCTTGATATCGATGAGATGAGTCAAGAGGAAATTCATAGTTTTTTGCAAAAAATAAACTATGGTCACCTTGGTTATATCCATGAAGGCAAACCCTATGTAATGCCCATGCATTATTATCTGGAAGGTTCGGTGATTTATCTGCTTACCACTGTTGGTATGAAAACCCATGATATTGATCTGAATCCAGAAATCTGTCTACAAGTTGAAGAAATTCAAGATTCATTACATTGGCGTAGCGTGATTGTGCGAGGTTTAGCTGAAACCATAACCGAAAAGCAAGAGATTGATCGGATTATTCACTTAGTGAAAGAGATTAATCCCACTCTCTCCCCTGCAATTAATCGTACCTGGATTGATGCCTGGGGAAGAGCAGAAGTGGTTGTGATCTATCAGATTCAGCCACGCGAGATGACAGGAAGGACAACCGATGGAATTAGTAATACTACTAATCTCTAAAAATAAAGCAACAAATGATTTAAGTACTTTAATTTGCTCTCGCATTTCTAGTCCTCTAGTTTTTCTATACTTGTGCAATATTTCGGCAATCGCTTGTAGACTATAAATTAGATTTATTGTAAAAGTGAGATAGAAGCATTTAGGCTGATTATGGAGCAAAATCAAAGATTGTCAATCGAGAAAGCCTTGGAACAGTATTGCCAAAATCATCCCGAAGAAGTGCTTTTAGTGGAAGCCGAAATTGATGGGGAATTTGATCAGATTATGATCTTCAAAGGGTTTTCCAGTTCCCTAGTTCGACCAACATCCTTTGACCCAGATTTAGCAGTTTTGCCTAAAGAAGCAAAAATATTAGCAATTAATCGCTTGAAAGCTCCCTATCGTCCCGACGCGCCCGAATATATTAGCCAAAACTTAACTTGGCAAGAGTTTCAAGCATTTCTTTAAATTCACTGCTCACGATAAATTACTCACAAGCTAATGCTCGGCTGATTGCTCCCACACCAAAATTGCAAAACAGACTACAGGCAAACTTACTACCCAGATAGCGATCGCTTGCATGCGCAGATTAGGAAGTAGTTCCAAATCGATTAGAGCAGGAGCGAGATACTTCAATATAGCTGAAATGATTAAGGAAGTAATTGATAATCCTAAAAATAATCGCATCTCGGTTTAATTTTTTTCCTGCTTCTCTGGCTTTTTCTCTTGAGCCTTACTTGGTGGCAAAGGTCTTTGACTAGCTTTCACTTGATCGGGACTAGGGAAGTTTTGAATTGGTATACCTGCTAACGCCTCTTCCATAAAATCTCGCCAAATCGGCGCGACAAATCCCCCACCAGTTACACCCTCTGCCATTGGCGAGTAGTCGTCATTGCCAATCCAAATTGCCGTAGCCAGTTGAGCCGTATACCCCACAAACCAAGCATCACGAGCATCGGAAGTAGTTCCAGTTTTACCCGCCACTGGTCTGCCCTTGCTTAAAATTGCCTCGCGTCCCGTACCACTATTAACTACGGCTCTAAGAGTATCAGTTAGCTCCGCGACAGCGTAGGGATCAAGCACTAAGGGTAAGGGACGATTATTATCTAAAAGCACATTACCATTGCTATCGGTCACTCTTGCCACCAAAGTGGGCTTAGCTCTATAACCACCATTGGCAAACGCCGCAAAAGCACCTGCCACCTCAATTGGAGTTAAATCTGCCGCCCCCAAAGGTAAAGAAACTACTGGCAGCATGGGGCTAGTTATACCAAGCTTACGGCAAACCTCAATTACCTTATTTAATCCCACATACTGTCCGAGGACGATAGCTGGGATATTGCGAGAGATAGCTACTGCCTGACGAATACTAATAGCTCCACTAAAAGTATTGTCATAGTTTCGCGGCGTATACATTTCATTGCCATCGGGATAGCTAACTGGCGAATCATCGATCACTGAGTCAGCATTGTAGTTGCCTGTGGCAAAGGCGGTGTAGTAGACAAAAGGCTTAAAGGCAGACCCTAACTGTCTTCTTGCTTGTACGGCGCGATTAAATTGATTTTGCTTAAATGGTCCTACTCCCCCCACC
>JBBRVV010000448.1:0-2033 GCA_038246525.1 Pseudanabaenales cyanobacterium | reverse complement strand
TGCGTCACCGAATTTTGTTCAATCTTTGATCGATTTCAGACCTGGTTCAGAAATGTAAAAATCTTAAAATAAGAATTGTTAGAGTAACTATAATCGCCAAAATCAGAATCAAAAAAATCCCTGCTCTCAGCCAAATATGCAGAATTAAACTAAGTTTTTGCCAAAAATTAGCGATCGCTCGATAGTTCCATTTAGGTCTCAGCCGCTCTATTTCTTTCAATTCATATTTATGGATTTTGACCATAGGTAGCAAGCGGTAATGCAAACGCCCAAAAGGAGAAAGGGCAGAAAACTGGGCATAGCGATGATGAGACTGCCAGCGCCGCTGTAAATTTTTTGATTTTCCCACATAAAATACCAGCCAACAGGCGGTAATGTAATAGATCCCAGCCTTTGCTGGTAACTCGTATAATCGGTCTATGGGCTTTGAGGGCAAGAGAAACAGCGTCATGTGGGCTAAATTAGCACAAAAAGTTCAGCTAAAAGCTAGTCTAAAGCGCTGGCAACGTCATTTGGGACGATCGCAGGAATTTGGTTTACCTGGAGCGATCGCGATCGCCATAATCATAGTGGTGCGATTGTCTGGCACATTTCAGGTAGTGGAATGGTTCATGTTTGATCGGTTTATGCGGTATCGTTTGCTCGAACAAATTGACACCAGAATCACAATTGTCGGAATTACAGAGCGGGATATTCCAAAAGCTGGCTTTCCAATCACTGATGCAGAACTAGCAAAGTTAATTAACAGAATCAATTCTTTTCAGCCCAAAGCGATTGGTTTAGATATTTTCCGCGATTTGCCTGTGGCTTCGGGTAGGCAGGAATTAGCCAAATTATTTCGACAAACCAAGAACCTGGTAGTAATTGAGAAATCAGTTTTGCCCGATGAGCATAATACTTTTATTAATCCGCCGCCAGAATTACCGCCTGAGCAAGTGGGATTTGCCGATATTTTGTTAGATACAGATGGGAATATTCGCCGCAGTCTGTTGGCGGGTGTAGGTCGTCTTTCGTTTGCGGCAAAGTTATCTACTCTTTATCTTGAGAAACAGGGTTGGAATTTAGAGAATGGCATAAATGATCCTGCGGCTTTTCGTTTTCGCTCAGTTAAAGATTCAATAGAATTAAAGCGATTCCAAGCAAATGATGGAGGCTACATCCGTGGGGATAGTTTTGGCAATCAAATTTTACTCAATTGGCGTAATAGCGATCGCTTTCCGATTATTTCGCTGTATGACCGAAGTTTTAATCGTAGTCCGCAATATAAATCAATTTATGAGCCAAACTTTGACCCGAATTTGATTCGTGATCGGATTGTGTTAGTCGGATATATCGCGCCATTCAGTGCTAAAGATACGATTAGCGTACCAGCCGTCAGCGATCAACTAATCTATGGGGTGGAGTTCCATGCCTACAGTATTAGTCAAATTCTCAGCAATGTTTTGGATGGTCGCACGGGGATCAACTCTTTGCCCGATGCTTTGGAGTATTTAACAATTGCGATCGCTGGCATCTTTGGTATTTGGATCTCTACCAGTCAAACCTCTGCTAGCCGCGTATTATTGCTTCTGATCACTGCTTGCTTTTTTATAATTGTGATCTGTTATTTAGGTATTCTAATCAGCTGGTGGTTGCCAGTAGTGCCGACCGTACTTGCTTGCGCTATTGCTGGTATGGTTACCCGCTATGTAGATGATCTGCAATCGCTGATTGCCAAGACTCAAGAGCTTTCTGCCCAACGCCAACAGACCCTAGATGAAGCTTTTAATGCCCTTCATAATGGGCCACTACACAGTTTGGCGGAATTAATTGGTAAGGCAAGAGAAAACGAATTGGAGTCTGCCCTACTCAGTCATAAATTAGAAAACCTAGATCGAGAGTTGCGACAGGTCTATGAAACTTTGCGTCCTGACTCGATGCAGCAAGAGATTCTTTCGCCGCTGCATGAATTGGTGGCAGAGGTGATGCACAAGGCTTTACAACGGGATTTTATTGGCTATAAACAGCTGAAGTTTACTATTCCTGATATTCAC
>JBBRVV010000447.1:0-2037 GCA_038246525.1 Pseudanabaenales cyanobacterium | reverse complement strand
CTTTTCTCGCAGTAAAAATTAGTTTTATTAATGAAATTGCCAATATCTGCGATCGGGTCGGTGGCGATGTCAAAGAAGTTGCTAGTGGAATTGGGCTAGATTCACGAATTGGCCAAAAATTTCTAAATGCAGGAATTGGTTGGGGTGGTTCCTGCTTTGGCAAAGATGTATCCGCCTTGATTCATACTGCCGCCGATTATGGTTATCAAACCGAAATCCTCAAAGCCTGTATCAATGTGAATAAGCAACAGCGTTTATTAGTTGTCGAAAAACTACAACAGACATTAAAAATTCTCAAGGGCAAAACTATTGGATTACTGGGGCTAACTTTTAAGCCAGATACTGACGATTTGCGAGATGCCCCAGCTTTAACCTTAATCGATCAACTTAGCCGCTTAGGTGCAAAAGTAAAAGCTTATGACCCCATTGTTTCTCAATCAGGAATGCGTGATGGGCTTTCAAATGTCTCGGTAGAAACTGATGCTGAAAGATTAGCAGATGGTTGTGATGCTCTAGTTTTAGTGACCGAATGGCAACAATTTCGAGAATTAGACTATGGCAAAATGTCCAGCTTAATGAACCAAAACGTGATTATTGATGGTAGAAATTTTCTTGATCGTGAAGCATTAGAAGCCTTAGGCTACAAATACGTTGGGATCGGCTGCTAGGTGCGCTTAATTAGGCTCTCTATCTATCGATCGGTAGAATTAGAACGTTTGCAGGCAGAATTAATTCGTATCTATCGGTTGATTTGGGAGCACTGATTTTTAAACTATAAGTTTAAGATGTAAACCTCAAATAGGTACTTCTATTATGAATTTCAGTAATGTTAGCTCTTCAGCTCAGATTAAGCGTTTTCTGCATTCACTAACCGCTGGATTGATTGCATTGGTTTTGATTCTACCTATTACTTTCCTAGGTATGGGTGAAAGAGCGATCGCTGCTCCAATCCAAAACGCCCAAAAAGATACAGTAATTCTTGCAGGTCTGTTTAACCGAACCGAAGCAAAAGTTGATGAAGCAGTTGGAACTACCCAACGCAAGATTGATAAAGCGGCTGGTCAAGCTGAAGGAATGACAAATCAGATGAAAGGTCGGGCTAAAGCGAACCTTGGGAATGCTAAAGATACAACTCAAAATTTAATTAATGACAACAAAAGGGAAACGGCGTATAAAGCCAAAGAAGGTCAAGATAAGACCAAAGATGTGGCAGACAATATCAAAAAAACCATCGAAAATGGAAGCAACCAAGGTCTTAATAAGGCTCAGGATGCAATTGAGGACACCAAGCGAAATATTCAGACTGGCGCAAATAAAGGCATGGATAAAGCTCAGGATGCAATTGAGGATACTAAGAGAAATATCGGAGATGCCACCAATGATGCGGTAGAGAGCGTTAAAGAACTGTTTGTTAAATAGTCTTGTACTGTTCTAATCATTCTGTAGTTTGAAGCCATAACTTTGCTTAAACGCACTTACCCAATCCATAAACTCTCACGGTTCAATCAAAGGAACATTTCTATGAAATCGATACAGGTCTTACTATCTAGTGTTCTCTCCGTCGTTCTATCAGTTCGGTTTTGGCTATCAATTGTATTAGGTGCGATTTTGTTATGCGCTAATGCAATGCCAGCAACAGCCAAGGTGATTGAAAGTAAATATAATCAGGGAGTTATCAACAAAAATCCCGATGAGGGCGTAGTTCAGTTGGATGGGATTCTTAAGAAGTCAGAAGATGCACTTAACAATCCTGCGGATTCTCTGAAAGAAGTAGTAAAACGTTCTAGCAAGGGCTTTAACGAAATTCAAGGCAGCGTAGATGAAGATAAAATGGTTCGTCCTACCGATTCTGAACCTGAAATCTTGAATGAAATCAATAAAATTCTTGGTAAATCCTCTAAGTAAATCCACTCGCTAATCTCAGAGGTCAATTCTAGTTAATCTAAGGTAATTCTCCCCCAACCCAAAGGTTAGGGGTATCTTTTTGACTTTCAATCTTCTGGCACTGGTTCCGTTCCGTAGGTGACTATAAAGCAT
>JBBRVV010000446.1:0-2050 GCA_038246525.1 Pseudanabaenales cyanobacterium | reverse complement strand
GTCAGGCGATCGCCCCTTTGTAATGCTCAATCCGCGGCTTGAGAATTCGGAAGTGGGGATAGGACTATCAGCACGCAGATTACGCGATCGCTTTTTGAGTACTTTTGAACTTTGCTACTACATTCAACCCCTTTCTCAAGGAGCTTTATGGCGTGAATATCCCCAAAATTGGCAAGTTTGGCAACAACCTGAGGCTGATTCTGACGATCTAAAGATGTCACTTCTGCAAGAATTTCTACAAAAACCAACTTCAGAAGATTTAGATCGATTATTTCAGAAAACCACAGGCAAATCTGCTTCTTTTCTAAGCCAGCTACAACAGTTCTTAAATGCTCTCAGTCGCTAGCTGATTATATTAGGTACAACAATGTATTGATTGTGCCCAAGGTTCAAATTTACACTGCCTATCATCCGCTCAATGCTGAAATTAGAAAGACTGGGAAGGAAATGGCTGCTCCTATTACTATTGGGGATCATGTTTGGATCGGTGGCGGAGCGATTATCTGCCCAGGCGTAACCATAGGAGACAATACGACAATTAGTGCAGGTAGCGTTGTCACGAAGAATATTCCTGCTAATGTAGTTGCAGTTGGGAATCCCTGTAGAGTATTGTGAGAGATTTAATCTGTGGTGTAATCTTTGCCCTATATGATTTTGCGATTAAGCTCAGCGAGCTCTATAGAAATTCTTATCAAGTTTCAAAAAAAGAGGGAAATAAATAATCCTACTTTTACAGTGATTGTGGAAATCATAGAACTTAGAGAGATGATTCGCCCCGCATTACCATTTCTCCTTTAGGCTGTAATGGTGCTTGCTTCTGTTCTAAAGTAATTGCTACAGATTTTGCACCTTTAAGAGTGGTTTCCATTGGCAAACTCAGAATAACTGCACCAGTTTGATCTGGAGTAAACTCGGTAATGAAAGCTTTTCTGCCATCAATTAATGCCCAAAGTCGATAATTCATATTTTGGGGAGGCATACTTAATCTTTGAATGCATAGAAGTCCAGTTTTTGATTGGGTGTCAATTACTAAGCTGCCAGAGGCGGCAGGCAATTCTCCCATTCCCTTTAGAGCTAATAGTCGATTGTTGGGCTGTTTGAGTAATGAAAGTGCTTGTTGATAATTTGATAGTTCAGCTTGGGCGATCGCTAGCTGTTGTTTGGTTCTATAGCTATCAAAGCCAATGCCAATTAGGAGAGCCGTGATTAGTGCGCCAACTAGGTAAGTTTTATTTAAGAATTTTTTAGCCGTTTCGGGTGTAACAGTTTGTGTGTTTCGCTCAGTTTTGGCTAATTGAAGATTTTGTTGTTTGAAATTTTCTAAAATTTGCGATCGCAGTTGAGCAGATGGATATGTCTCAGGTAATGCTAAAGGTAGCAATGAAAATACCTGCTGGAATTGTGCCATTTCGATTAATAATTCTGGATTTAATGCCAAAATTTTGTCGATCTCTACCACTTCTTCGGTAGTCAAGTCCCCCAGCACATAGCCTGCTATTTGTTTTTCCAATTCTTCTGGATTTTGAGAGTTCATGATGCAGTTTGCCAACTTGGTGAAATCTTGCCGCTAAATCTTGCCGATTAATACTTTCCTCAAAGAAATCAGTCCCTGTCTTGCCCAGGACTTGATTGTACCGAGGGGAATACCTAACTCTTGAGCAATTTCTGATTGACTGCGACCTTGGTAATAACTCATTTCTAACACTTGACGATGCTTTTCGGGAAGCTCTTGAAGAGCAGCTCGAACTTGGGCAGAGATTTGATCATCAGTGGCTTTTTCCATTGGATGAATAGAAGATTCTGGGGCTAGGGCATAATTCCATTTCTTTAAGGAAGCAGATTGCGATCGCTGCTGCCTAATTCGATCTATTGCTCTAGAGCGGGTGATCACCATTAGGAATGTTCTCATACTGCCACGTTTAGGATCGAAGGCAGTGGTGTGACGAAGATTAATAAAGATATCTTGGGTAAGATCTTCAGCATCTTGTTTATTGCTCAAAATCCTTAGAGCCAGCCGATAAACCAAAATTCCATGACGATCATATAAAGT
>JBBRVV010000445.1:0-2058 GCA_038246525.1 Pseudanabaenales cyanobacterium | reverse complement strand
GTTAATTTCTTCGTTAGCCCATGTTTGTATTTCCGAAACTTCTCCTTGAAGATCCGATACGATAGAACTAAAAAAACCGTTGATGCTGATGCCATAGCTAGGTGCAGCCATAAATAAACTGACAAAACTCGCAGAAGCTATCGCACCAAGAGTCAATTTCTTCATGATTGGTTTCATCTTACGCCACCTGCTTTAAATGTAAATTTGAGAGCAATGTTTTAGCCAATTCTGAGAACTCTTCATCACGAATCATTTTGATGTAATCTTCACTAAATTTGACTAAACCAAGCAGAGGATTATCTTGATAGTGTTTGAGAAACAAACTGCGTAATTCCTGCTCCTTGGGATTATTAGCAACTGAGGCTAATAAACAGTAGGCAGGATAATAGCGACAGAAAGTTAGCTTGCCATTATCGTCAAGCAACCACTGAGAGTAAATGCCCGACTTTTTGGGATAAAAAGCTTCAGTACTGTTGACCCTAATGATTTCAGTAGGATATTTAAAGCGAACAATAAACGGGTCAACGGCTGATGATTGAATCCTGCCTACTAAACGTGTAGTGATATTGGCAAATATCTTCTGTGCAGATGCACTCTGATATATAGTCTCTGGTTCTTGGGCAGAGATGATGACGCGGATGCCAGACTTCGCACCATTGGCACACAATCGCCCAATCAACTCAGCGATCGCATCGAATTGGAATAAAATTGGTGCTTCATCAAGAAAGAATATCGAAGCTTTTGAGCTTAAGGCACGTCTTAGGGCTGCTGCATAGGCACTAAGAGCGAGTATGGCAGCATCAGCTTCACTCGATAAATTACGTAAAGCGAATACTAACAATTTGGCATTAGTTCTAAAACTGGATGGGCGTGAGATTGATTGTCCTACCCTGGTATTCAACCAATAATTTATTCTCAGCCTGATTTGCTGTAAGGCTTCGGAAATCTCTTGACTATTACTAGCAATAGAATCTAATTGTATGAAAGCTGGAGAACAAAAATTATAAAAATCTTTGAGCGTCGGAGTTTCGCTCCAATATTGAGTTCCAAACCCATTTTGGATTGCTAACTTGTACCGCAATTTTATTTCGTCATCATTAAAAAAAGTTTTTAATGTTAACGCAATAATTGACTCAATGTTTGTAACCATTGAAGGACTGACACCAATCATGCTCGTTCCAATCACCATTGTCATCAGCACTGATTTGAGAAATTCCTTAAAATCGCTCAATCGCTCATTTCTCAGTTCTGCATCCAGAGAGCGTAAATCAGGAAGTTCAAAAAGATTATTCGCTTCTTTAGAGATGTCAAAGTATGCCCCATCTTCACCAAGTAGATTCGTGTAATCAGTGAAAGTGGATGTACCGTCTGGTTTAGGATAGTCTAATGCCACTACCGGAATATCTTGTGCAAGCGCCGGAGTAAGAATACCTGCCACCAGCACTGATTTACCTGAACGGGTTGCGCCGAAGACTGCCAAATTCTTATGATTCTGGTATAAGTCTAGGTGTACTGGTGTGCCGCCCTCTTCTGCAACTAACTCAAACCCAGTCCGATCTCCTGTGGCTGTGCGAATCAAAGGCATCAGCCCTGGTGCTTCCGAACTAAAATATGGCAGTCGGCGGTTAAAAGGCTTGGTTAACAACGGCTCCCAAACAAATGCACAACACTGCAACCATGTCTTCCAAGCGTATTCAATCTCCCGGTCAACTACCGCTGGACGCAGAAAATAACTAGCTAGATATCGGCAAGCCTCATCTAATTCTCTTGTAGTCTTGCGGTGGACAAGAAAAGTAACTGCGGTATGCACAACTACACTCCCTTTGTATATTGTCTTTTGCGCCTCCACAGATTCCTCAATATTCATACCTGATTTGACATCAATGTTCCCTTTTCCTGTAGATAAAGAAGTGCTGGTAATTGATTGCTTGGTGATCCGTTGTAGGTTAGTTTTAGAAATAGCTTGATTTGCCTTTGTTAGCTGACAAATAACCTCTGTATCATAAATACTATCTCTAGAGATTAGTTCCCACAGATATCGCAATTGAGCTTGTTCGT
>JBBRVV010000444.1:0-2076 GCA_038246525.1 Pseudanabaenales cyanobacterium | reverse complement strand
GTGATTAGCTCAGAAATCAGCTCAGTGATTAGCTTAGTGGTTAACAGCTACTAGGGGATCTTGCTCAGCATGAAAGCCTGCGCTGGAGAGAGCTTTGATTGCTTCTTGATCGTCATTTAGCCAGAATTGATTCCCAAAGCGAATTAGTTGAGGATAGTAACCAATCGAGGCAATTACTGGCACTTTAGCACTTTCATTTGCTCCACTGAAGCGTTTGAGAATGTTTTGTAATTGATGTAGTTCTTGAATATTGGTAGCTTGTTCATTAGTCAGACTAATCCGTACCATGCGGACTGATTCGATCGCTTGCATATCTTCAATAATAAATTGGCTACGCTCGTCACGGCGATCTAGCTTGCCCCACAGCATCAGTCTTTGATCTAGTTTAAGAAAATCCTTAACTTTTTCATGGGTTTTGGGGAAAACAATTGCCTCTGCATTACCAGTTAGATCCTCAATTTGCAGGATTGCCATCGGATCGCCTTTCTTGGTGATGATTTCTTTGATTTCGGTGATAATCGCGATCGCGGTCAAGGTGTTTTGATCAGAGCAATCGGCCAAATCGCTCAAATTTATCGGTGCTAACAGGCGCGCAGATTTTTTTACACTCTTGAGTGGATGATCGGAAATATAAAAACCAAGTAACTCTTTTTCCATCCGCAGTTTTTCTTGGGGCAAATAGTCTTCAACTTTGCCTTTGGTCGGTGACTGATCAAATTGTTCTGCCTGATCATTGGCAAGTAACATATCAAACAGATTCCCCTGCCCAGAGTTACGATCCTTAGTTTTGCGTGATGCCCATTCCAGAGTCACTTCTAAGTCGGACATTAACTGATGACGATTTTTTTGAAGAGCGTCAAGTGCCCCAGTTTGGATTAGCGCTTCTAAGGCTTTTTTGTTCATTGCCCTGGCATCAGCCCGACTACAGAGATCGGCTAGGGATTCAAATACACCTGCTTTTTCTCTTTCTTCTAAAATTGAAGCGATCGCTCCCGTGCCTAGATTTTTAATTGCTGCTAGTCCGAACAGAATTTGTCTACCACGCGGGGTGAAGTCAATGCCAGAGCTATTGATGTCAGGGGGCAAAATCTCGATTCCCATGCTGCCACAGGTGGCAATGTACTTTTGGATTTTATCGGTATCGCCACTAACCGAAGATAGCAGAGCCGCCATATACTCCACAGGATAATTTGCCTTGAGGTAGGCAGTTTGGTAAGTAACATAGCCATAAGCCATGCTGTGGGACTTGTTGAAGCAGTTGGCAGCAATAAAATTATGGGCAATCAGAAAATTATGATCACTTGCCACCCCAATATCAAAGACTGCTTGCACTCCTAGAGATTTACGGCTGAGAATCTTCATTAACTACATTTCCTCATCAGGTTTTTCAATTAGGAGTACCCGTACCCGTTGCCCATCCTCAAGCACAGTCAGCATAATGTCATCAATCTCTACCATATCACCTGGCACGGGTGGACGTTGTAGCTCGTCTAGGAAAAGCCCCACGAGGGTAGCGGCATCTTCACGCGGTAGTTGCAGATCGAGTTCATTGTTGACGGTGGCAATACTGGCACGAATCTTAAAAATACCTTCATGCTCGGCGATGCGCCGAAATTCTCGTTCTTCTTCAGCGTCATATTCATCCCGAATTTCGCCTACGATTTCTTCGAGAATGTCTTCTAAGGTAATTAAGCCTGAAGTACCGCCAAATTCATCTTGGACAATTACCAGATGTAAGCGGCTTTTTTGCATATCTCGCAGAATTTCTGAAGCAGTATGACTTTCAGATACATAGCGCACGGGGCGGGTTAGTTCGCGAATATCAGGCGATCGCTCTCCTATTTCTCCAGCTGGTCTGATTAAATCTTTAACGTGGAGAATGCCAATGATATGGTCTAAGCCATCTACACAAACAGGCAGTCGAGTATGGGCATTCTCCGATACTAATAGGGTAGCTTCCTCAAAGGTAGTGCTGCTTTTAAGAAACTGGATCTGTACCCTTGGCACCATAATTGCGCGGGCAGTAATATTGTTTAGCTCCACCGCACCGTAGATAATCCGCCTTTCCTGTTCTCC
>JBBRVV010000443.1:0-2094 GCA_038246525.1 Pseudanabaenales cyanobacterium | reverse complement strand
GTGACATAAACTCTATGTATGGAGTGCGATATTTACCCAGTGAACTGAGCATCTGTCCGGAAGTATCTCAATAGTCCGTTATCTCAATTTGGTTGGATAGATTACTTCAAGGATTTCTAGCTACTATTACTTCCTGAACCTTTTCTCTATTAGAAGGCTGCTGAACCCATCGGTGTTTTATTCTCAACTCGCATTCGGGACACGTGTAGGTGTCAGTTTGAATCGATGCACTTGAATTTATGGAACTTATTTTATCATTATCTAAAATGAAATTAGCCTTGGAGCATCGAAAACATGCTTTTCCAAAAAATGATTGTGATTGTGACATTAATATTCTACCACAGAATCTAATAATTATTTAAATAAGTTTACTTATCTTGCTTATGTCTTTGGGTTCAAAATTTTAACACAAACTGAGACAGCCACCCTATGCGTCAAGAAGCTGGAATTGTGTTCCATAAGACCGACGAAGAGAGTTTAGAATAGAAGTTTTTAATGCTTGGTCCTTTTTATTTAGTAAACATAACCACACATCGGGTGTGTATCCATATTAAATATACCAAAACTTGCATAGTTATTTTTCCGGTAGCTAACTTATTGTTAATGGAGGATGACACCGAAATTGCTTCCTTATACAGTTAGAGTCATGCTACTAATGAGTATGGTCTTTATCGTTTATCAAGCATTGCATTCGAATCTGGGTTTGCATACTGTTCTCTGAGTTATTTTAACTAGTGGTAGAGTCTGAGGAGGAGATAAAAGTATTAGAGATGCGCGAGGCAGTAGCAGGACTTGTTATTCTCGGAGTGGGATTCGAACCTCTGTCTATCTAATGAGGATTGTATCTTAAATAATTAAAAATTTCCAAGGGCTTAGCACATTATGGAAGCAATAATTTTATTGAAGCTGAAGCTCCTTCACCAATGACTATTGTGAACTCCTTATGCCTTCTTAAAATCGTTCCTTAAGACTATTCGATAACGTGCGTCCCCAGATTCAAGATGCGTCATGGCTTCGTTAACGCGTGAAATTGGAAACTCTTCTACGACAGGTTCGATGGAATGGCGAGCACAAAAGTCAAGCATTTTCAAGATGTCAGCTGGACCTCCTATAGGTGAACCACCAATAGACTTCTCGCCAGCAATTAATGGAAAGACGGTGGCCTTTACTTGTGAAGCTGCGCCCACAATATGTAACTTGCCACCCGGACGAAGTGCACTTATATAGGAATCCCAATCCAGGTCAACGTTTGCAGTAACTAATATCATGTCAAAAGGATTCGCATGACTCTTTAGAGCATCAGGATCCCGAGAATTCAAGAAATGATCAGCTCCAAACTCTTTCGCTTCCCTCTCTTTTTCAGGATTGGTAGACAACGCAGTAACCTCGCAACCCCATGAATCAAGAAATTTAATAGCCATGTGTCCTAACCCTCCAATTCCAACCACAGCTACATGATCTGTAGGCTTGATATTATTTTGAATAATAGGGTTGAAGACTGTAATTCCACCACAAAATAACGGACCAGCAGTCTTGGGATTAATTTTCTCAGGCAAAGGAAAGGCCCATAGCGCTTGGCAGTGTACCTTATTTGCGTAAGCCCCATGTCTACCAACAATTACATCTTCGCCCTTCAAGCAACGATTATGATGACCACTTAAGCATTGGTCACATACCAAACAAGAACGAGCTCGCCAACCTAATCCAACGTATTGTCCAACACCCAGATGGTTTACCATATTTCCGATCGCAGCCACTCGGCCGATAGCCTCGTGTCCCGGTACAAATGGATACCGCGTAAAACCCCAGTCATTTTTAAGCATGCTCAAATCACTGTGACAAATACCACAATATTCCAGATCGATCTCTACTTCATCAGGTTTCAAAGGTCCTAATTCATACTCAAATGGTTCTAATTTTCCACCTGCTTCATGAGCAGCATATGCTTGGATCGTCATAATGACATATCCTCAGTGCGCAGATAATAAGGTTGTGTAATAGCCTCGTAGTACACGCATGACTTAACCAAATGTAGTAAAATTATCATTTGCAGCAGGTCCTCTTGTATCTTTGCCAATTCTTTTCTCCAGCTCT
>JBBRVV010000442.1:0-2131 GCA_038246525.1 Pseudanabaenales cyanobacterium | reverse complement strand
GCCCCCACACCCCCGACATATCTAAATCTTGACTGGGAAGGGAGTAAGATCATTAAAGCAGAAGTGTTAAGCTAATTAGAATAATTGTAAGTAAACTAAGAATGAGTTAGAGCAATAGGGCGCAAACCCGCAATGGGATTTAGATCATCTCGTAATATAAAGTTTTAACTTTACATTTTTAATTGTACTTAGCCACACCTGCCAGATTAAATTGACTTACTTTTGCCATTCATGAATATCAAGGAATTTTTTCAACATCGTGCTGGAGTTTGGAAATCTCAACGCACCAGCCATCATTTAATTATTAAGAAGTCTGAAAGTGGGCAGTCTTTAATTGAAGTTGCTTACCTAGAATCTAATGATCCAGAAGTAGCCAAACTCAGTGAAGAACAGGGCTTTAGCCCAGATCAAGCATTTTGTGGTGCAAGAGTAACTTGGAATGGCTCAATGGACTGGGATAAAAAAGAAGGCGAGCATCAAGGTTCTACGGTTTTGGTAGCGATCGCTGATCCAGAAAATATTGCTACAGGCAAATTGCTCAGACAGCAAGGCTATGCCGAAAAAGCGCCTGTTGTAGGACGCTATTCTATGAGCACCGAAGGCATATTGAGCTTAATTACTGAATATGAAACTTTATTCTCCGAGGAGAAGCTATGGTTTCCCCGCCCTAACCTTTGTGTGCGTGCAGGCTTGACGATCGGTCTGTCTAATGTAGCTTCATACTGTACCGAGATGCGAAAAGCTACTAGCTAAATCTTGCTCTGGTTATTTACGAGAAATGCGAAAAGTTACTAGCTAAATGAGCGATCGCTGCTTGATATTGATGTTCAGCGTTTTCTGAGGGGATAAATTGAATCTGCCTGCTCTCTTCTATTTCGCTCTTTGAATTACTGATTTGATTGAATACTGGAGAAAGACAAATCTTAAGATGGGGCGGAAGTCTGTGATTCATTCTCTCTGCCCACTCAATCGCTACGATTCCCAAAGGAAAATCACTACCTTGCCAATAGCTAAATAAATGCAAGCTTTGAACTTGCTCAGGCTCTAAACGATAAAGATCAATATGATAGAGAGGGATTCTCCCCTGTAAATGTTCATCTATCAAGCTAAAAGTCGGGCTAGTTATTTCTCCATCAATCCCCAATCCTTTGCCCAAACCCTGCACAAAGGTGGTTTTGCCACTGCCCAAATTTCCACTCAGCCACAAAATTGATCCTGGTAATAGAACTTTTGCTAATTCAAACGCGATCGCTTGAGTATTCTCTAAGGAATCTAGATAGAAAGTAAGCATATTCACTCAATAGAGTAAGATCCAGCGCAAAATCTTAGCGAAAACAACCGTTCCACTAATTACCACTAGCTGATAGGGAAAGAAGTTGAAGGAGTAATTCCAAATTAGTTGATTTGCCACATTTAGTTGAGTGATATTGAATACCAAAATCGTGAATATTCCCACTAGATGAATCACAATCAAACCCGAAACGCAGCTAAAACTAAGCCGTTCAATCGAAGGAGGTTTTAAGAAAGCCAGGAAACCACAGAGCCAAGCACCAGGAATAAAACCAATTAGAAAGCCGATCGCTGGTTTTTGCAAATAATCCATCCCACCACCATTATAAAAGATCGGCAAACCACTAAGACCCAGGCTGACATAGAGAAGCTGTGAAAATAAGCCAGCATTCTTGCCCCCCAAGCAACCAGTGATTAACACCGCCCCCACCTGTAGAGTTGTAGCGATCGGCAAAAGTTCGGCATTGAATCCAATCACTAAATTTGGCTGCAAGAAAGTGCTGGCAATAGTAAGCAACAGCCCGATCACCGCCCAAACACATACAAATAATAACGGAATTCTTTTCAGGGTCTTTACTGGTGCAAATTTTGACCCAATCATAGCCTAAGCCTTCTTCCGTTGAGCATAATTTTGTTCAATCCACTGACGATAGCTGCCAGACCTGACTAGATTCACCCACTCAGGATTTGCTAGATACCAATTCACCGTTTTTGCCAAGCCAGTTTCAAAGCTCTCTTGGGGCTGCCAGCCTAATTCCTGCTCAATTTTAGTGCAATCAATCGCATAGCGCAAATCATGCCCAGGGCGGTCTTGTACATAGGTGATCAACTCTGAGCGATC
>JBBRVV010000441.1:0-2145 GCA_038246525.1 Pseudanabaenales cyanobacterium | reverse complement strand
TGATATTGGTGCAGTGAGGGCTGCTGCCTACGGGCAAACTTTTGATGCTCCAGGTGGGAAGTACACACTCAATGCAAATCACCATTTGACTAAGTTCGTCAGGATCGGTGAAGTTGCCAATGATGGCTTATTCAAAATTGTGTACGAATAAAAACCGCGGTTGAGCCAGTGCCTTGGAATCAATTTGTGGCTGAAACCAAGGGTTATGCTTGCGATTGGTCGGATAAGGCGAAAGGTGGAAAGTATAAGAAAGCTTAATCAGTAAAACTAAATACTAGATATGAGGCAACTTTCCCCGATGGCACAAAACTGGTTATAGTTCATAATCCATTTCGTTACCAATAATGTCACAAGTTATAGCCAAATAAATTGGGATTAGCAGGATCAAGCTTAATATCTGCTAGACCATATTCTTGCCAACGCAGATCACAAAGAGAAGCAATCAAAGGATCACTTTTTAACTCTTCTCCCCATGCATGATCGGTTTCTGGTGCGATTTTGGTAGTAGCATCAATTCCCATCCTGCTACCCAATCCGATTTTCTCATTCGCAAAATCCAGCGAATCAAATGGAGTATTTGGCAGAATAAATACATCTCTAATTGGATCAACCTTAGAACTAATTGCCCAAACCACTTGACTCGGATCACGAATATCAATCGAACTATCTACCACAATCACAAACTTGGTATAAGTAAACTGTGGTAAAGCACTCCAAAAAGCTAGAGCAGCACGGCGTGCTTGTCCAGGGTAGGATTTTTTGATCGAGATAATTGCTGCTTTATAGGAAAGAGCTTCCATTGGTAGAAAGAAGTCGGTAATCTCAGGAACCTGTTGGCGTAAAACTGGAGTATAAATTCGATTGAGCGCGATCGCCATCATTGCTTCTTCTTTCGGTGGTCGGCCACTAAATGTAGTCAGATAAATTGGGTTTTGGCGGTGAGTAATACATTGGAATCGGATTAGAGGTGCGATTTTGCGATCGCCGTAATAGCCCATATGATCCCCAAAAGGTCCATCTAGCAACTCTTCGCCTGGGGTAATTGTGCCTTCTAAAATAAATTCAGCTTGGGCAGGAACTTCTATATCTAAAGTTTTGCAGCGCACCAACTCAACTCCTTCTCCACCATAGAGTCCCGCAAAAATCCATTCCGATAAATCCACGGGAATCGGCGTAGCGGCTGCCATAATCAGTAAAGGATCAACGCCTAAAGCGATCGCTATTTCCAGTTTTTTGCCCATTTCCTTCGCTTTGCGCAAATGCCTAGCCCCACCACGAATTGAGAGCCATTGCACGGTCATCGTATTTCTAGATTGTTGTTGCAGGCGATAGACACTGACATTGGGAGTTCCATTTTCTGGGTCTCTAGTAATCACTAATCCTAGAGTAATCACTTTTCCTGCATCATTTTGCCAAGGACGGATTAAGGGAATCAAATCTAGGTTTACGTCTTCTCCCTGATGTACTACTTCTTGCACAGGTGCAGTACTGAGAAACATAGACTGGGGGCGAGACTGCAACAACTCAAATAGAATCTTGCCAAATTCTGCTACTTCAGAAATTTTCTTGGGTGGCTTAGGACTTTGGAGTTTTGCCAATTTTTCGCCCAATACTTCCAATTCCTGTTGGCTTTCCATTCCCATCGACCAACAGACTCGCTCCACTGTGCCCAAGAGATTGACTACTACAGGAATTTTGCTGCCTTTCACATTCTCAAAGATCAAGGCGGGTCCACCTGCCAACAATAGCCGATTACTAATTTCGGCAATCTCTAAATCTCCGTCTACTTCAGCCGTTATTCTGCGTAGTTGTTGACGTTGTTCGAGTAATTCTAAGAAAGAGCGGAGGCTGCGAGTCATAGATTTGAGAAATAGAGATACTTCTATAGTTTAGCTGCTAGAGTTTTTTCATGGAAACTAGTCTCAAAAAGAAATAATCAAGTAACTGTCTACAAATTTTGCGCCTGTAGCTGGTCTGCCTACCAGTTGAGCTGGTAAGAATAAATTGCGGCGCTGATCGCCTGCTTCGATCGTCACTTCTGGGCCAGATTGAATCAATTTCACTTGTTTCTTGTCAAAAGTCGGTAGATACAGTTTGACTTGTTTGGCGGAAACGTCGATTTGGACAGGCAGAGGCGCTAGATTG
>JBBRVV010000440.1:0-2155 GCA_038246525.1 Pseudanabaenales cyanobacterium | reverse complement strand
CCTTTTTCTCCTACTCTTTCTTTACCATTTTGTTGACAGATTTGCAGATATTCAGGATCGGCTAAAATTTGCGGAATAAGCGCCGCAGCCTGTTGCAAAATTTCAGAAGTTGCAGGACTCTTGCCAATGGTTTGGACAGATTTTCCTAAAAGGCGCATTTGGGCTTCGGCAAAACGATAGGTAAATTGTGGTCCCTTGCCAGGAATTTGAATTACGGGTTTTCCCAAACCTACTGCTTGCTCTACCGCTGTTCCTGCCATACCGACAACCAAATCACACTTATCTAAAATAGTTGCGAAGGAATTGGCAGAGCATCTCACTTGAATATTTTGCTGGGAAAGCACAAGATTCTCACTTAATTGCCAACCTTGAGACTTCGCTATTTCGCTCAGATGCTCGACCATAGAAGGCACAATTGCCGCATAAACCTGAATTGGAATTGGGATAAGCAGAGCCAATTGCAGCATCAATGCTAAATTTGCACAGGCTTCTGGTAAGCGACTTCCAGGTAAAAACGCTAACATTGGCAAATCTGGATCTAGCCCTAAATCTGAATCTAGTCCTAAATCTAGATCAATGGGCTGCAACAAATCCATGATTGGATAGCCTTTAAATACGGCCCGATCTAGTCCTTGTGCTTGACAAAGTTCGGCAGTGTAGCGATCGCGGCAAAAAATCTTCACACATCTCGGCGATCGCAGCAAAAAATTAGTGAGCCAAGGTAAGTCGAAGCGATTCTCATAATGGGCAGAAGCGGAGACTAAAAAAGCAGCATAGGGACAGTTGGTGAGCCATGCCATTGCTAATACCACTACGTCACCCGTAGCAAATACTAAATCGAATTTGTTTCTATATGCCAAAAGCGCCTGAATTTGAGCGATCGTCAACCCCACTAATCCTGCTCGTAAATCCCTTAGCAATTCCATTTTATTCATATACAGAAAGCCACGGGAAGGCAAGGATTGGGTTTCAGCGATTAAATTCACATTCATCTGACGATAGGCATTCCCATCTCCCACTACAGGTAGCGCCATTACTTCGATTTCAGAGGACAGGTACTTCAAAGCCTTGAGTACTTGACTACCATTTAGATCTTCTCCTGTGCCATTACTGATAAAAAGAATTTTGGCAGCCATTGGGGTTTAATTTCTATATTCGTAATCTAGTTTAATAAGCTTATTTTAGAGCCATTATCAGTTTTAGTCACTTCAATTAGATTAGTAAAAGCTTCCTTCAGTTTGGGCATATGGGTAATCACCAAAATACATTGAAAATCCTGCGCGATCGCGTTAATCACACCCACCAGACGTTCACAACCTTCGCTATCCTGGCTACCAAAACCTTCATCAATAATTAAGGTCTGGAGTTTTCCGCCTGTACGTTGGGCTAAAATCCGCGAGAGTGCCAGACGCACGGCAAAATTAATCCGAAAAGCCTCGCCACCAGAGTAAGTCTCATAGGGACGAGTGCCTGAGCAATCGGCAATTTCAATTTCTAAAGTATCAATAATCTTGGTATTGCGTGCCTTTTGGGTAATGAATCGTACATTCAGTTGATAATCACTTAATTGTCCTAGAATTTGATTCGCTTCGGCTTCAATTTGCGGCAGAATCGTTTCAATTACCAAGGCTTGAATCCCATTTTTGCCAAAGGCCTGTTGCAATTCTTGATGTAAATCTTGACGATGGAGAGTTTGGCTTAATTCAACTTTGAGATGTTCTAACTGTTGAGATTGCTGGGCATACTGCTGTTCAGCTTGACGTAATTGTCCAATTTTAGCGATCGCTTGATCCATTTGTAGTCTTAACTGCGATATTTCTGCTTGTACTTGTTCGATCTTAGAATTTTGATCGCCGATTTGCTGGATTTGAGTTTGGAGTAGAGCGATCGCTTGATTAAGCGTATTTACTTCTAATTTTTTCTCTTGGTCTAATTGTTCTAAATGTAAATACTGACTCTCCAAAATTGGATACTGTTGTCGGGCTTGGAGTAATTCTTGATAGCGAACCAAAGAGTTTATAGTTTGAGATTTAGCTTGGCGAATCTGTTGATGTTTTTGTGGCTCGTAGTTTAGTTGAATTAGTAAGCGATCGCCTTCTTGAAGTTGATTTTGGATTTCAGGATCAATTTGTTGTGATTCTAATCTTTCCTGACT
>JBBRVV010000439.1:0-2160 GCA_038246525.1 Pseudanabaenales cyanobacterium | reverse complement strand
GGCACTTAATGAAGTAATAAAAAGTGCTGAAGAAAACAGCTTTGAAACAGTTGCTGTTGTGACTCATGGGAATGTAACTCGATCTATATATAAAAATCTTCTTAAGATTCAAGGGAAAGTTGATTTAGAGTGAAGTGAAAAATGCTAAGCTCTAACTTAGTCTAACAAAGAGGAATTTATCACAGCTATAATATTTCTACGAGTTAATGAAGATTGGGAAATTAAAGATAGCTGACTTCGCTGTTGAGTTGCGAGATTATTAGCGATTCTTTTTAGAATGCGTTCCGCTGCCAAAGTTTAGAATTGGGAAGCGATCAAGGTATAACAAATAATTGGAGTGGACATCGCCATCGTCTAGAAAGCTCTGGAGCGCACAGTAGGGATTGACCTGTAATACACCATTTTCTGTACAACAGACAGCTAACAATATGTCCTGAGTCCGACGAAGTAAAGTCATAAAAATGATTTTTGGGAAACCTACTTAATGTTGTCCCGCGCCAATCGTCTCTATAATGGGCTACAAATTTTAAAAGCGATCGCTAGTATTATCAAGTAACTGAAGTATTGAGGTGAACTGAAATTTTCTCCCACTCTGAAGGATGATTGCAATTGAATAGCATTCCTTTGGGTACAGATTCTATGCTAGTAATCTCCAACTCTTCTAGCCAACTTTGGAAGGAATAGGAAACTAGCGATCGCTGCAAATATTTAGATAGTGATTCATCACAACCAGAGTGATAGAAGCCGCAAAGAGGTTCCCAGTATGTTTTTGAGTTTGCGTTTAATTTTTGCGATTCTGCTTGGGCTAAATAGGCTGAGGAATTTAGTTGAAGTAAATCTTGGCTCCAAAGTTGCAGAGTTTCGACCCTTAGGTTGGGTAGATCGCAGGCTAAAAGTAAAATCCAGTGATTTCGTTTGATTGCAGTTCTTTCCATTCCCAAATGAAAGGCTTGAAGCGGCGAAGAGGTGCTTTTCTCATTGATAAATTCATAATTAGCAGGTAAGGGCAAATGTTTGTAACGCTCCTGCCAGGGAGTAACAATTAAAATCTGGTTACTTAGGAGAGAAGCAACTTCACAGGTTTTTTGCAGTAATGTTTTACCATTTATTTCTAGCAGAGCTTTGTCAGTTCCCATTCGCAGGCTTTTACCTCCTGCCAAAATAATCGCCGTAATCTCAGGTAATTCTCTTAGGTTTAGTAAATCCATTTTTCTAAACAGGCTTGGAGTTCTTCTAGGCGCACAGGCTTACTCAAATGGTCATTCATGCCGACTTCCAGACAGCGATCGCGATCTTCAGTCATCGCATTTGCAGTCATAGCAATAATCTTCTGGGGTGATATATCTAATCCATTGTTTGTGTGTGTTTTCTCTTTCTGCCTAATTGCAATTGTCGCTTGCATTCCGTCCATTTCTGGCATTTGCACATCCATCAAAATCAGGTCATAGGATTTAGTATCAATTTTCTTTAATGCTTCTAAGCCATTCACTACCACATCAGCCTTATACCCTAGTCGCTTTAGCATTTGCAGGGCTACTTTTTGATTTACGATATTATCTTCTGCCAACAGAATAGCGATATTAGCTTTATCTCTAACCTGCTCTATATTTCGGACTGAAGACTGGACAGGCGAAACAGGCAACAGATTTTCCTTAGGAGGAATTGCCACCTCAGTATGAATATCAAAGCTGAAAACTGTTCCCTCGGTTAAAACACTTTTCACTTGAATATCACCACCCATCATTTTCACAAAAGTACGACTAATCGGCAAACCTAAACCCGTACCTTCAGAGGATTTGCGCCCTGATTCAGATTGAATGAAAGGATCAAAAATATGGTCAACCTCATTCTCGGCAATTCCAAATCCTGTATCTTTGATCATGAATCTCAAGTGTAAATCACCACTTTGGTGAATAGATTCGCAAGTGGTAGTTAGACTAACGCCTCCAGTTTGGGTAAATTTAATCCCATTGCCGATAATATTAATCAGCACTTGACGCAGTTTGATCTCATCGGTATAAATATATTGCGGTACCTGGGGATGGTAACTGGTCTGTAAATAAAGTCCTTTAGACTCTGCGCGCATTCTTAACATATCTCTAAGATCTTGAAGTAAGCGATGCAGATCGAAGGCGTGAAGGTTGAGAGTAGCTCTGCCAG
>JBBRVV010000438.1:0-2201 GCA_038246525.1 Pseudanabaenales cyanobacterium | reverse complement strand
GGTGGCGGCAGTCTGCGGATCTATCAGCCCGACGTGCAGCAGCAGGTATTTGAAACCATCGGACTTTCCACGGAGGAAGCTCACGAAAAGTTTGGCTTTTTGCTAGAAGCCTTTGAATACGGCGCACCACCCCACGGCGGCATTGCCTACGGAGTCGATCGCCTGGTCATGCTGCTAGCAGGGGAAGACTCCATCCGCGATGTCATCAGTTTCCCCAAAACCCAGCAAGCCCGTTGCCTGCTCACCACTGCTCCTTCCCCTGTGGATGATAAGCAACTTAAGGAACTACACGTCACCTCAACTTACAAACCCAAAAAAGAGCCAACTTGATAATCTGGTTCACCCATTCTGCGACGTTTATCCATCCAATGGACATTACATGGAAATGTTCAATGTATTAAGCTGTTATGCCTCTAGGCTAGCTGTTATGCCTCTAGGCTAGCTGTTAGGTGAGCATAGCCATCCCATTCATTGGGACTCTGCAAGTTAATCCAAGATTGATACAAATTATATTTTTAGTGGGCTTTTTTTTCAGACTTCTTTAAGGCTTGCCAGAGAAAGAAAGCTGGGTTTTGTCTGACCTGACTCGAATAGTCTACAAAAGGCTTGTATCCCCTTGCTGCTGTAGTTGCTGCTGCTGCCAGTCCAGCTATACTCCAAGGACCAGTTTGAACAGCTGCTAATAACCCACCTACTAGCACCACAGCATCAAGTGCTACAGATCTTCTGATTTGCCTTACCTTTTGATTAATTGCTTGAATTTGTACATCATTTAATTCGTGAAGAGCATTCTCAGCTTTCAATTTCAATTCATTTGGATCTTTTACTAATCTCAAGTCTCTAAATTGTTTATCCAAATATAAGCGAAAGTTCTGGAACTCCTCACCGTAGTTCATCCGAATTTCCATCAAGGCTGAAACATCAATTTTTTCTAAGAAGGGTAATTCTATATTGAGTAGAACATTAGCTGTATTAGTTGGTATATCATTCTTAGTTGAGAAAAACTGACTGAGCAGATCAAATACAAAACGAGATTCTGTTAGATACGAAGCGCCAAATCTATTAGCAATTAAACTTCTCTCAAAAACCTCATCATATGCTTTCTTGGAGGATAGGTAAAACGACTGATTAACCCAATTGCTAAAAGTGTCTAAATCTGGTGGATTATCTGGTAAAGTCATTACTGCTTTAAACTGTCCTTCCTGCTCATCTAACGGCTCAAATTCACTTTCCCATAGAATATATCCATAGCCACGATCTGTATGATTATTAAAACGAATCATAATTTCTCTACCAGGCTTTAATTCTTCTAGCCTAATGAAACTTGGATTACCTTTTGCACGTTCTAGTGAATTTATGACAGTATTATCGTAGAAGAATCTGATTAGAGAACTAGGTAAAACATCAGAAAATAGATTTTCCGAATAAAGAATGGGTAATTGTTCTGGAGGTTCCAAAAAAATGTTGACTGGCAGAAGCTTCACATAGTCAGCAACTACCATTGGCGTTAGTTGCTTTAAATACGTAACAATTTTAGTTAAAGTTGATTTACTTAATTTTTTTGAGTCAGAACCCAAGTAAAAATTCATGGCTTTGCTGACCTCGTTTTCCTCATTTCCTATTGAAAATAGAGGATCATTGATAACATGCTGATTGACATAAAATGCGTTCTGCTTTAACAGGTTCAAGTCAGGCATTTCAACGTCAGAAATTACATTGAGGTCAGATTCGCTGATCAGGATCTCTTGTTCAAGCTCGGATTGTTTAGATAAGCAAAAATCCCTGTATCTGTTTAATTCTTTTTGTATTTCAAGCTCGGTAACTGTACTGAATTGAGATTGAATGAGGGCATCTTTGAACAGAAAACTGTCAGTCAAGAAATCAAAAGTTTGAGAACCCATTGTCTATTCTCCAAGTTAGAGTTTTGTCCATGCTAACGGGAAATTCAGGAAGAAAATACTTTAGGTATGCAGTGAGGCGTAACACGTCAGGTAGCAAACGGACCAAACCATTTGTTGAGTTGCTAAGTTTGCCTACCGCCGCTGCATCTTACCGTTAGACCGCTTGGTTGTCTGTCAGTTCCAGCCGAAAATATGTATACGAGTATTACTATTGTTCAGAATGGTTGAGTGTAAATTGGTGCTAACAATTTCTAAACAAGTTTTGCCAAAGTAAATGAATCAAATGGATGAGCGATCGCT
>JBBRVV010000437.1:0-2209 GCA_038246525.1 Pseudanabaenales cyanobacterium | reverse complement strand
GGTAAATATTACCAATCTCATTGTTTGCTGCCATGATGCAAAGCAGAGACAGCCCGCGATCGCAAACTTGTTCGAGGAAATCAAGATCGAGCCGACCATTAGCATCCACCTTCAGATAGATTAATTCTGCCCAGCCTCGCTGCTCAAGGGCTTGGCAGGTGTCTAGGACGGCTTTATGCTCTAGTGGCAGTAATGCAATCCGGTAAGGTTTTTCGGGTTGGGAAGGCAGGCTACCCTGAATTGCTAGGTTGATACTTTCGGTTGCCCCTGATGTCCAGATAATTTCGCGTGGTGAGGCTCCAACTAGGTTTGCTAGATGTTTAGCTGCTTGTTTGACTGCCGATTCAGCGCGATCGCCAAATTCATGGTCGATACTACTAGCATTACCAAATTCTGAGGTCATAGCTTGGTAAATACGATCGGCTACTCGGAGATCGACTGGAGTAGTCGCATGATAGTCCAGGTAAATGGGGTGGCTTGATGGATCACTGTACCGCTGCATAAATTTCTCTACCAAACTGATTGAACTCATCATCTAGATGGTATAGCGATGCTCGAATTGACTGTCGTAGATTAACGGCTGGATCTAGACAATCTCGCTCAAAGTCCATTAAGGTAAGCTCTAAATGTGGGTAGAGAATCTTCAGAAATCCTGATGCTGATTTGAGAATAGCATTTTGGTCTCGAACTGTTGAACTTTTATCAAATTTTATGTGTTGCTGTACATAGGAATAAAATCTATTGTCTTGGCGCAATGAAAGTAGAGCTTCACCAAAGAAATCCATCTTCAATCCAACTTGAGAAGCCGCCATATCCCGTTGGAATTTAGGGATTTTCCATCCTGGAATAATTCCGGAAAAGCGATCGAGAAAAGCAGTTTCAGCAAAAAACTTTGGCAAATCAGAAACCAAGCATTCCTCATTGCGAGGACATAAATACTCATCTAGTTCGATATTTGCGAGCATTACCAGCGAACAATCACTTGCAATATCCTGAAATCCCGATCTATTATACCGACCACTAGCTAGATAATTTTTGAGTGGGCCAATTACCTCTTCAGGACTATCGAAAGTCAAGCTTTGCACTTCATCCAAAACAACAACATCATGCCGACCAAGTAAGCCAACTTCCTTAGTCCTACCATTAATAAATAGCTGTGCAGGGGTAACTTTTCCACCGCTAATCAGTGCAACTTTGCTACTAATATTCTCATATACGAAACTCTTACCAGTCCCTTTAGGAGCTAGCTCCATAATGTGAAAATTAGCTTCTACTAGAGGGAGTAATCGTGCAAGTACCCATGTTTTTGCTTCATCAGTATATTTTGGATGATTGGGATTACACCCAATCGAGCAAAAAAGTAAATCACGCCATTGTTCAGTGGTAAACTTCGCCCGACATTCTGCATAAGTATTAAGATCGACTTTTGAGCATTGAAACGGGTCAAAATCCATAACCTCAATCTTGCCATCAGGCTTCATTGCAAGGCTAATCTTTCCCCACACTCCTTGGCGCAGAAGCATCTTATTCTGTTCGATCAAGGGTAGTGGAATCGCACAATCTGATAAATTGAGAACTGGAATCCGAGCAAAAGGATCGGGAATTTCACCCAATCCTTGTTCTAGCTTGACCCGCACCTGCATTAGTGCAATCAATTTACGAACTTCACCCTGAGTTAAATCAAAAATTATTTCATTACAATCATCTTTTCGGGGAAAAGCTTTTTTAACAAAACTACTAACTTTCTCCAGCTCGGTAGGAGTTAGATTCCCCGATCCAGGTACAAGTTTATCTAGTAGCCATTCAGCCACAAAGCTTGGAACTCCAATAGCTGTCAAGCCACTTGAAGGTAATCGGGTTTTGTCAATACTCAAATTGCCAAAAACTTCTTTAATTAAAACATCGTTATAGGAAGTCATCAATATCTAGTCCGCTGTTAAACAATTGCTTGACGGTTAATAAGGATTCAGAATTCAATCTAGCAGTACCCACTTCAACCCCAGCAAACTGAAACGTAAGTTCTCCTGTCAAGAATAGTTGGTTGCCATCATGGTTAGGCTGAAGCTCTGGGTAACTAGCGATAGAAACTTGAGTTATAACTTTCTGACCTGCGGGGACTTCGATATTTAGAGGGTACCCAGTCTTCAATTCGGTCAGTTCATTTACATACAAGCAAAGCTGTGTCAAAGGCACTGTGTTCAGATTATTT
>JBBRVV010000436.1:0-2210 GCA_038246525.1 Pseudanabaenales cyanobacterium | reverse complement strand
TAGTAAGTAGAATCTTTCTAGGAATTCGCCTAAGGTGATGACTAAAGCAGTGATAACTAAAGTAGTGATCGCTATTCCTGTAACAATCAGATCTCTTCTCAATCTAGCTTCAATCTTCATCTTTAATCTTCATCTTCGATCTCAATGATTGGGAAACTCTTATTTGCTTGATTTATTAGCTTTTGAACTTCTTCAGTACTAAGATCTTGCATTGATTTTCCCTCTAGTTCGGGACAGAGAAGCATAATTAAGCCGCGATCGCTAAAAATTTGATTTGCGCCAAACATCGCTGCCATTGATTCTAATTCTGGATCGGTTTCCATATTTTGCTACAACTTTAGACTGTGATACCTAAAAAGTATACTAAATAATTAATTTGCCAAAATGGTTTTGTAGATTCATAGCTGGGATTGAGTCGGTATTCTCGCTATCATCCAACGCCCACCTTACTCAAGGCAGTCTAGATCGGGTAGAATTAAGCTAACCCAAATTATCAATTTCGCAGAAAAAAACGTGGCATCATCAGACTTCTATGCAGCTTTACCGCTGTTGACAGATTTGACTGAAATTACCCATGCTCAAAACTTTGTGGTAGTTCCTGCAGATTGGTTCATTTTGATTAGCGATATTATCGGCTCTACCAACGCGATCGCTGCAGGCGGATATAAAGATGTAAATTTAATCGGTGCCTGTTCCATTATCAGTATCTTAAATATTGCAAAAGAAATCGAGATTCCCTTCATTTTTGGGGGGTGATGGAGCCACTCTATTGATTCCACCAATCTTAGTAGAGCGCGCGAAAATGGCATTACTGGCTACCCAGAAAATGTCAATTAGGGCTTTTAAGTTGAACTTACGAATTGGTATAATTCCCGTAAGCGATATTCCCTCACCAATCGAACTAAAAATTGCCAAACTGCGCATCTCTAACAACTATGACCAGGCAATTCTGCGGGGTGGAGGAGTTACTTATGCCACTGGGCTTTTGAAAGATCCAAGAACTATGCACAAGTATCAAATCGTTGGCGATCGCGCCATCCTAGCTGAAGACTTTTCGGGACTAGAGTGTCGCTGGGAAGATATAATCAGCCGTCATGGTGAGACTTTGAGTTTGATTATTATGGCAACTGAATCAAGTGAGAGTAAAAATGATCTGGTCTACCGAGAAGTGATCGCCCAAATTCAACAATTTTATGGTGGAGATCACGCCATGCAGCCAGTTACCCCCAGGGGCTTACATCTCACCCTAGCCGCTCAAAAGTTAAATCATGAAGTAAAAGTATTCAAGTCTAATCAATCAGCCTGGCAAAAGTGGCTCTACCTTTGGCAGATTCGATTAAATAATTTAGTAGGAATGTTTCTTATGGCGATTAAGCATCGAGACTCCACCCTTGATTGGTCAAAATTCAAAGACATGGTTACTGAATCCACCGATTATCAAAAGTTTGATGATACTCTCCGTATGGTGATTGTCGGCAGTTCTCAACAGCGATCGCAACTACAAGACTATTTAGAACAAAAATATAAAAGTGGCAGTCTAGTCTATGGAATCCATGTGTCTAACCGAGCCTTAATGACCTGTTTGGTATTTGAGCGCAATGGTCATCAAGTGCATTTTGTGGATGGAGCAGATGGTGGCTACGCGACCGCTGCTAAAGAACTAAAGCAAAGGCTAAAAAATTTGATTTAGTAGAAATCTGTAAAAAAGCTAAATGTCTGGCAAATTATGGTCAGACCTGCCATAAAAACCATAGTGCAAACAGAGATCTAACAAAGAGAAAAACGAAAATTAACAAAGAGAAAAACAAAAACTAATGTTGACTTTGCCCTGCAACTCTTACTTATGACGAACTTGATTTGTGATGAACTTGAAATAAAAATGCGGTAATCTGTGGCTTTTGCGGCAAAATTACGCTACAAATGCGATTAATATCTAAGCATAAACCTTTAGAACGCCTTAGTTTTATTAGAGTTTTACTAAATAAATCCACTAGACTAGATTTCTCTAGTAACTTCATTTTTATAAAGTCTAATTTTACTTTCAATCAGCAAATGCTGCATATTTAGGGAGTGGGCTTTCAGCAAGCATAATACAGAGCGCCCATGTACAATCATCCACCAAATCCTAACCTAAGCAAAGATAGCAATTTAGATTTAGTTAATGACCAATCTAAGACTCAGTCGGTGCACAAGTCTTCTCAATTAGATCT
>JBBRVV010000435.1:0-2222 GCA_038246525.1 Pseudanabaenales cyanobacterium | reverse complement strand
CTTGAAGGTACTTACGCTTGGTATACTTTTATGTCTCTTGTTGCTACTACTCGTAAGTTAGGAATCAGTTTTTTTGGCTATGTGCGTGACCGTATTTCTCAACTTGGTAATATTCCTTCTTTGCCCACTATTATTCGTGAGCTTTCTTCTCTTAAATCCTTTGGTTACTCCTGGAACCCTGAAATAACTCTTAACCCCTGAATATTGAGGGGATACATTAAACCTATAGCTAGAAGGGCTGCAAGTTTTGAGAATTCATTTGAGCAGTAGCGATCGCGATCCGACAGCCAGAACAATCGCAACCAAAACGCATGATTGCTAGGTCGCCAATTTTGTCATCATTTACCCACTGCGCTTTGAGCTTAAAGAATTGATCTTCACTGAGGTTAGTAGTTGGCATTTGGGAGCAGCCACAACTTGCGCTAACCCTAACACTGGCTTCACGGGTAATTTCTACAGATTGTAAGGTTTCGCTTTTAGCTGCTTCTAAGCCAAAACTACCAAAGATCACAGCAATACTAGTAATTAGTAAAAAATTGATTTTAGTCATGATATTCACAGTTCTTTTGATTTAAGTAAGATTGATTTGTGATTTGAGTGTATTTAGTCTTTTACTAGAAGCATTAAGAATTGCACTATGTCTATTTAGAATTTTAGCTAACACAATCAAACTTAGCGCTAGCACATTTGAGTTTTTTCATTAAACATTAAAATTGTGGGCAAATACATAAAGAATGTAAGCTAATACGTTAAAACATTTGCTTGAAACATTCAAGAAGCGTTTAACAGCATAAATTTTGGCTTAGTCTGATTTAAGATCGCGGATTAATTCTAAATCTATGGCTAAAGCTTAAATTAAATTTTACTGCAATAATCTCTTAACCAGGTACTCGTGGCATCAGCGATCGCGCCATAACTGATATCTTGAGCGGGCGCATTCCCTACCCGTTGAAATGCCATTGCCAACCGCCAACCTTTTTTAGTTTCCACTAGGAAGAGCCAATAGGCAGTATTGCTAGTTACTAAGCTGCCAGGTGTAAGCGATCGCACCGAGAAGAAAATTTGGTTAACAGGATCTAGATTTGTAGTTGAAGTTGAATTTGTCAGCGAACTAGCGATCGGCAGAGGTTGCAAATCTGGAAAGCTGACCGCAATTGCTTGACGCTTAATTTTATTGCGCGCATAGGTGCGATTCAAATATTCTTTTAAATCTCCAGTCAATGCTTGGCTTATCTGACTAAATTCTGAAGGGCAGATTGCAGGCTTTTTCAGCGGTTGAATGGCTATGGGAGAAGTTTTTTCAAGATCTTGGTCAGATGCCTGAGCAAATACTTGGGCAAAGCCAAAACCCAAATAAACTAAGCCAAAGTAAAGTATTAGCTGAATTAAGCCTGAGAACGCCCCAGAACTGGCGCGGCTAGAAGTATTAGGAGTATGATGAGAACTTAACATCTGGCACGATTGGCACGATTTGTGTGACTATTTTAGATCCTTCCGAACTTTTCCCCTTTGCTCTAGATGACTTCCAGTTGGCAGCAATCGATGCTTTAAATGCTAACAAGTCAGTGGTAGTCTGTGCGCCTACAGGTTCGGGCAAAACTTTAATTGGCGAATTTGCAATTTATCGAGCACTCAAGAATGGCTTAAGAGTATTTTACACCACGCCGCTCAAGGCTCTTTCAAACCAGAAATTACGGGATTTCCGCGATCGCTTCGGTCAAGATAATGTGGGATTACTCACAGGCGATAGCTCAATCAACCGTGATGCGCCAATTGTGGTGATGACCACCGAGATTTTTCGGAATATGCTCTACGGTACGCCAATTGGTGAAGTCGGAACTTCCTTAGAAGGAGTGCAAACCGTGGTTTTGGATGAATGCCACTACATGAATGATAGTCAACGTGGCACAGTTTGGGAAGAGTCGATTATTTATTGTCCTTCCGAAATTCAGCTAGTGGCGCTGTCGGCAACCGTAGCAAATAGTGGACAACTGACCGACTGGATCGATCATGTGCATGGCAGAACTGAGTTAATTTATTCAGATTTTCGACCTGTGCCGTTGCAATTTTACTTTTGTAGTACCAAGGGTTTGTTTCCATTGTTGGATGACAATCTGAAGCGAGTCAATCCCCGCTTACGTTCTGGCACTAGTGGTAAATCAAAAATTCCCAGCAAGTTTCTAGCTAAAGGGCACAAGAAAGAATCAGAATCGGCAAAATCT
>JBBRVV010000434.1:0-2243 GCA_038246525.1 Pseudanabaenales cyanobacterium | reverse complement strand
CCTCTTAACATATAGGATTAAGTCATCTTTCTTCGGTTTAATCACATGCGGATAGATACCAACCCGATGCCCAAACACAACTCGATCGCCAATTTCTAGCAAACTTCGATCGGCAATCTCGATATGCGGAGTCCAATAAACCTGCTTTCCCACCTTCGCGCCCCACAGTCGCAGCCACAACGAGAATGCTCCAGGAATTAATCGTAAGATCGCCTCTAGTGCAGGAATAGCAATGTAAATCGCTTGAATTTGATGACTCCCCCACCAAGGAGAATATCCTTTCGCTCTAAGATATGCGATCCCTTCTTGAATGGGATAAAAAAGATGATGAACTCGATAAGCTAAAACTGGTAGTCCATACAGAGAGAATAACAGGGATAGAATACTTGCAATCCCAGGCGCGTGACAGGTATAAAAGAAAGATACTCCCACCAATATCAGATTTACTGTCGGGAAGAATGAGAGAAGAATACTTAAAGGAGTCATAGTGGATACATTTAGCTTAAGGAACTACCCCATTTTTATCAAAAGCATCAAATTGAAAGTATCCTCAAATAAGCTCATAGATCGATTAAGCCTAAGCTAATTTGAATGGCAGAGTTTATCTTATCTAATAGTTGATCGGAAATAAGCCCTAGCCTTCTAATTAAGCGTTGTCTATCAATAGAGCGAATTTGATTGAGTAGTACAACTGATGGATAGCTTAGTCCGCCTTCAGGTGGATTGATTAGAACTTCTGTGGGATATAGCTCAGCATCAAACTGGGATGTAAGAGCAGCAACAATAGTAATAGGGCTATGCTGGTTAGAGATGTCATTTTGGAGAATAAGAGCAGGTCGGGTTTTTTGGATTTCCGAGCCAACCGTTGGATCAAAATTTACTAGATAAATCTCACCTCTCTTGGGAAATGTTACCTTGTGCTGCTTTTCCATGACTCCTCGTCAATATTAAACCAATCTTGGGTAATACCTAAGTCTCTATCTGCCCAACGGACTGCGCCTTGCTTGAGTTTTTCTCTCAGATTTTCCTTTGCCTTAGCATTAATAAAGTGCTTAACTGCTTCGTCAATAAAATGGCTGCGGTCGCCTTTTGGAACCGTTCGATCGATTAATTGCAAAGTTTCACTAGGTAAAGTGATGTTAATGCGTTGATTCATGGTTACTTATACACACTAAATATGTGTATGATACCGTAAATAATTAAAAATCACTAGTGTTGACGATTAAAGTCTGTTTGTAGGCTCATTCGAGAGCGATCGAAGGATTTAGCGATTAAACTAGATAAGTACTTAGATTTTTGGATTTCAAATGACTCGCACTGCGCTCCTTAGTGTTTCCGACAAAACTGGACTGATCGATTTCGCCCGAATTTTGGTAGAAGAATTTCAGTTCAACCTGATTAGTAGTGGTGGCACAGCCCAAGCAATCAAAGCCGCAGGAATACCAGTAACTAAAGTTTCTGACTACACAGGTGCGCCCGAAATTCTTGGTGGTCGAGTCAAGACCCTACATCCTAAAGTGCATGGTGGCATTCTGGCCCGAGTAGACTTAGCCGAAGATCGAGAGGATTTACAAGCCAATCAAATCGATTCGATCGAACTAGTTGCTGTCAATCTCTATCCATTTCAGCAGACAATTGCTAAGCCTGGAGTTTCGCTAGAAGAGGCGACCGAACAAATTGATATCGGTGGTCCCGCGATGATTCGCGCTGCGGCAAAGAATCACAAGTACGTCACAATTCTGTCAAATCCCAGTCAATACGAGGCTTGCATCGCTGAACTACGGAAAAATAACGGCGTAATTAGTTTAGAGTTGCGTCGATCGCTAGCCCTTGCCGCATTTCAGCATACACAGTCTTACGATCTGGCAATCTCTCAATATTTAGCGGCTCAAGCAGGAGAGTCCCCAATCCAATCATTTGTGTTGTCGGGGCACAGTCCCAAATCTCTACGCTATGGCGAAAATCCACATCAGCCAGCCACATGGTATCAAATCGGTCGTGAACCAACAGGCTGGTCGGCGGCAACTCAGTTGCAGGGTAAAGAACTCAGCTATAACAATCTGCTCGACTTGGAAGCAGCACGCCGAATCATCGCCGAGTTTGGGGATGAAACTCCCTGTGCCGTAATCGTGAAGCACAATAATCCTTGCGGCGTGGCTCTAGCTCCCAGTTTAGCGGTTGCTTATCAAAAAGCGTTTGCGGCGGACTCCACCTCGGCATTTGGCGGCATTGTTGCCCTAAAT
>JBBRVV010000433.1:0-2272 GCA_038246525.1 Pseudanabaenales cyanobacterium | reverse complement strand
GCTGAAACTTGGTTTGAAGTTGGCAATTGGGAAATTTGGGTACTCTTATTTGGATGATTATAGGGGCGATCGGCTTGGGCGGCTAAGGGCAACAGGGAAATCTGACCGCAAAAAAGTGAGAAAAAAAGAATAACCAGCGATCGAGACATAGTAGGATACCTAATTTTGGGATGCAGCATCGAATAATTCTTCAAGCCGAATAAATTGCCCAGAAAATATTACTTTTGCTAAACAAAATTTAGCTAATCATGGTCAAAGTTACAACCTTACAACCGATAATTTTAATCATTCATTCCTTGGTTGGCTCTACTATTACTAATTAACCCAATTAAATTTCCTTAGTCCAGCCAAAATCATGACTATTAGTATCATCATGGGAAGCGATTCCGATTTGCCAATTATGCAGTCAGGAATAAGAGTATGTGAGCAGTTTGGTGTATGCCACGAGGTGGCGATTATCTCTGCCCATCGAACGCCCGATCGCTTATTTGAATATGCCCATCAAGCTTATGACCGCGGCATCAAGATAATTATTGCGGGTGCGGGTGGGGCGGCTCATTTGCCAGGAATGGTGGCGGCGCTTACAACTCTGCCTGTGATTGGTGTACCGATTCCGACCAAACATCTTCAAGGCTTAGATGCTCTTTATTCGATTGTGCAAATGCCGAAAGGAATCCCTGTCGCGACTGTAGCAATTGGTAATGCCGAGAATGCCGCACTTTTAGCAATTCAAATCCTCGGAATTTTTGATCCTGCCCTGTGGCAAAAATTACAGATGTATCGGGCTGATCTCAAACAACAGGTTTTAGTCAAACAGATTGAACTTGAAACCATTGGCTATCAAGCATATTTGAATCGCTAAAATGATCGATTGCTCCCCAAACTGGATTACCTTTTACACAATGTCATATAATGATTAAGGCTAAAGATAAAGAATAAACATGATTGCGGCAAACAGCGAAGTAATTCTCACCGTGCAAGATCTACGGGCAGAAGTTGAGGGAATTGAGATCTTGAAGGGTGTGAACCTAGAAGTAAAAGCTGGAGAAATCCACGGGATCATGGGCTTAAATGGTTCTGGCAAAAGCACATTTTCTAAGGTCTTGGCGGGTCATCCAGATTACAGCGTCACAGGTGGTGAAGTTTGGTTTCAAGGTCAGAATCTATTGGAATTAGCCCCAGAACAAAGGGCGCGATCAGGAGTTTTCTTGGCGTTCCAATATCCCTTAGAAATTCCTGGCGTGACTAATGGAGATTTTTTGCGCCTTGCCTACAATACTTTGCAAAAGTCTAAGAGCAAACCAGAATTAGACTTGCTAGATTTTGATGATTTAATTCAAGAGAAGCTGAAAGTAGTAGAAATGAATGCTAGTTTCTTGAGTCGCAGTGTAAATGAAGGATTTTCGGGTGGAGAAAAGAAGCGAAACGAGATTTTGCAAATGGCAATTCTGGAGCCAAGCTTAGCGATTTTAGATGAAACTGATTCAGGCTTGGATATTGATGCCCTGAAGATTGTAGCGGCTGGGGTGAATCAACTGGCAACTCCCCAAAATTGCACAATTGTGATCACTCATTATCAGAGACTATTAAATTATATTGTGCCCGATTTCATTCATGTGATGGATGATGGCAAAATTATTCGCACAGGTGACAAGAGTTTAGCGATAACTTTAGAAGAGCAAGGATATGATTGGCTTCTTGGCGATCGCGCTCAAAATTCTTCGGCAGGAGAAGCAGCATGAGCGAGGTTACCGTAAATATTCCGCCAAGAGTTCCCATGGCTGCAACAGAATTCGCTAATTATCACTTAAAACAGAGAGTAAAAAATCAGATAGATAATAATTGGTTACAGACTTTTCAAGCTGCTAGTAGCGATCGCCTAAAAGAAATCCCCTTTCCTACTTTGCAACAAGAACAATGGAAATATACTGACGTTGCGGACTTACTGAAATTCCCTTGGCAGTTAGCGGCTTTGCCTGAAATGGATTCGGAAATAAACCTAGAGAATGAGAACTTAAAGAATCTAATCTCTTCCCATACTTTGCCCGAATCTGCAAAAAGCCTGATTGTATTTGTAAATGGCATATATAACACGGAGTTTACCGAACTTGAGAATGTACCTGACGAAGTAAGATTAAGCTGTGAGTTTGCCCAATCAATTCCCTTACTTCAAGAGCATTTATCCACAAACTCTGATTCCCTAGATTTCTTTGCTATCTTGAATAATGCCTGTTTTCAAGAACTAGCAATTATCCAGATTCCACCCAATACT
>JBBRVV010000432.1:0-2288 GCA_038246525.1 Pseudanabaenales cyanobacterium | reverse complement strand
TTAGAGCTTCAACTTTTTTTACGGTGATCTCACCGCGCGGCTGATTGCGAATAATAATGTTGGTTTTGTCCCCAGCTTTGATTAGACTGTCTGGCTTGAGTACCGATAAGCCCCTGACCATAATGTCAACTTCTACAGCTTTGGTTACACCACCACTGGCAATAGAGCCGCCGCCTTTCCCTGGCAGTAATACTAGGCTGAGCAATGCCATAACTAGGATCGCGATCGCGCCCAAGTCTAAAACATTGTACTTACCGAAAATTCGCCCTTGGGGATCAATCATGTTTAAAAAGTTAGAGTTAAAAAGGAATATTGTCGAAGCTAGGCTCTGAATCTCCTTTCACTAGATCATTTGGGGCTGGGAAAGCTGGAGATTTGGCAGAGATAGTGGCTGGGACATTAGCAAAGCTAGATGATGATGCAGATGGACTTCCTAGGACGTGAATGCGTTGGGCTGTGAGTTCGGCACGCTTCTCTTTGTAGCCATTACGCTCAAGCGTACTCATCTGCAATCTACCTTCAATCACCACCTGATCGCCTTTGTGATATTGCTCCATAATTTGATCCGCCAGGGTATTCCAGCCAGACACTTTCAACCGATTCACGGGATCTTCTGGGCGCTGGGAAGGGAATTGGACTAAGAAAGAAGCGATCGCATTTTGGTTATCGGGAGTACGGCGCAGTTCTGGCTCAGACAGAATCTCAGCCATGAGTATAAATGAGTTCATATCAGGACGGGAAGAATTTGGCAACATCTAGAATAGCTCAATCCTGGTGCTGTTTCACTACTTAGGAAAAATTTTTAGGCAAGCTCAGATTAAGTTTGCATTGTCTGACACTAAAATTCGATCAATTAATCAACTAAAAACCCATAGGGGGGCTTTGCCCTCAAGCTCCGACTACTGCAAGATCTCCATTTTTAGCCTGCATAAATCCTATTGATCAGAGCAGATTAGTTGATCAAAGCAGATTAGAGAGAAGCACAATTAGAGCCTGAATCTGTGTTTTTTAAAGTTTCTATATCTCTACTAAAGCTCATCTACCCATCCACATTTGAGGCATTGCCATTTCAATGGTGGTAATTGAGTACGAGAAAAAGCGCGATCGCAGTCTGGGCATTTACCCGTAAAAATTGGATGCCAATCATACTCTTCCATGCCTAAATCTGGGTAATCTCTTAGAGATTCTGGTTGCCAAAGCTCGGCGCTTTCAAAATCAATGCAGCCATAATCTCTCGCACTTTTGCCAGGACCACAGGGATGAATTGCGCAAACTAAATAGCAACTATGGGCATAGTAGCGACAGCGATCGCAATTAGCAATTTTATTGAGTTTGGTTTGGTTAAAGCCTAGAGAATGTACAGCCATTTTTAGCTAAATCGTTTAATCTCAACGCCATTATTTAGGATAACTAATTCTAATTCTAATGGACTAGCCGTAAATACGGGCAATCGCGCGATCGCCTGAATTTCATACTTAGACTTGCTTTGGGTAATGGTTTTTACTAATTCATCTAAGGCGGTAGGCGAAAAAGTTCCCACGGCGCGGGTCAATGGATCTGCCAAAACTCCTTCTTGGGTAGCCCGCAGATTTGCTAATTGAAATAGGCGTTGGAGTTGTTCTTCGGCTTGAAGTTTACTCAGCTCTGGAGCGAAGCTTAAAGTGACAATAACTTGACCTTGGCGAAAGACTTGCCGATTAGTGATGGCATCCGCGGTTATAAAGATGCTAGTTTCTCTTTTGAGGAAATTACCTGCTGATTGAATCCGAATCGCATAGCTGCCACCTTTGCTAATCTTTTCAGAAATCATGGCAATTTGGGCTTCCGTAATTTTAATTACTGGTTCCTTGGGTTCCTGATCGGGCAGAAATTCTAACAGGCGACGGGCAGTTTGATCGGCTTGTTGAAGCATCTGATTGATTACCTGTTGTCTCTGAGCATTATTTAAGATAGATTTGGTGATTCCTACTGCTAAAATCTGTTCTTTCCGAATCGCAACATCACCTAGACGTAAGGTTTGTAGACTCAATGCTAAGCGATCGCGTAGGTTCTGCAAGTTGGCAAGATCAGTGAGAAGTTCGGTACGTTGTTTCTCCAGTTGATTGAAGCGAGTTTGAGCATTGTCAACCTTTTGGCGTAGTCCCGCTTGTTCTTGTTTGCTCTGTTGCAAATCGCTAGTTAGTTTGATTTGTTCTCGTTGCAGCGCTGCCTTGGTATCAACCAGATTTTGCTGTTCAGCCTGAAGTTGACGATTGCGATCGCCTAGTTCCTTTTCTTTTACCTGTACT
>JBBRVV010000431.1:0-2296 GCA_038246525.1 Pseudanabaenales cyanobacterium | reverse complement strand
TTTTTGAATCAAGACAAACGTGCTTAGTTGAGGCTTTTGCTAAGGCTCGATCCAAATTTTCAACCTCATAGATTTGATAATCAATTTCAAACTCAAAATCTGAAGTTTGCCTAGCTTGAAGATTTATTTCTAAATGATCGCCTATATACATCGGTCGATAAAATTTCACGTCTGCCGCCACAATTGGCAAAATTACTGCGCCGCGATCGCTAAAAAATTCCTGCAAGTTGAATCCTTCTGCCGCCAAAGCTGCCTCATAAGCGCCATGACAAAAAGTCAACACATTGGCAAAAAAAACTACCCCTGCCCCGTCGGTATCGGCAAAATTTACTGTTCTCAGATATTTAAATGCCATAGATTCAGGCTAAACCATTAATTATTCATCTGGGCTAGATAAAATGATGATTTAGGTAACAATCAGCATAAATTACCGTGATTCAATGGGAATGTCTGCCTCTAAATGTGGGGCATCACAATGAGGGAATATGTTTAGAAGTGCGATTGAGCGATCGCTCCCAAGCTAATCCTGAGATTTACGCCAACGGCCTCAACCAATGGCTAATGCTCGATTGCAGCCCCACTGATCCTATAAATATTTTAGCTAATCCGCCTTTCGCCGCCTTTTGTAGCCATGCTCATGCCGCCCATAGTTCAGGCTTAGTCCAACTACACCAACTTCTGCCCCAGATTCCGATCTATACCAGCGAGGTCACAGCTCAACTGCTTATTCCAAAGTATGGTGAGATTTTTACGCCTTTAGCTTGGCGATCGCCCACCGAAATTTTAGCTAACCTTTGGCTAGAACTCCTACCTGCGGGACATATACCTGGAGCCGCCAGCATTTGTCTCAGCCAAATTACAACCAACCGCACCCATACCCTAATTTATACAGGTGACTTTTTTCTTTCAAACTCTCGCTTAGTTGATGGGCTTTGCTTAGAAGACTTTCGGGCGCGATCGCCTGATGTGCTAATCCTAGAAGGTAGCTTGGGCATAGCTCAACATCCACACCGCCGCAGTCAGGAAAATCGGTTAGTTAGTCGCATTTTAGAGGCGATCGCCGACTCCCAATCTGTTTTACTGCCGTTGCCCCACTTAGGTATGGCACAGGAAATTCTGATGCTGCTGCGTAGTCACAACAAACTGACAGGCAGAAATCTTGATATTTGGGTAGATCATGAAATTGCCCAAGTCTGCAATCACTACCTCACTTTTTTACCGCATTTGCCATCTACTGTCCAAAACTTTGCCCAGCATCAATCCCTCTTTTGGGATCAGAAAATTCGCCCCAGAGTCGGTTATCTTTCTCGCCACAATCCACCTAAGTTTCCAGCGATCGTCCTTTTAGATCAAGAAACTAACTGGCAAGATCTGCCCCAGCAATTGGACGGCGCATGGCTTACCTTGCTACCCCATAGCCTAGCAAATCATGATCAACCCTATGAAACTTACCTGATCGATACCCATAGCGATGTTGCAGGTACAACTCAACTAATTCATAACCTCAAGCCCCAACATCTTGTCTTTATTCATGGACAATTGACTCAGCTATTAGATCTTGCCAATTTAGATGATCTAAGTAGTCGTTATCATGTTCATTGCCCATCTCCTGGACAAATCCTGGAACTACCCATCGGCAGATCCCTACATCGCCCCAAACGACAAACTAAAAATCAGTACAGCTATGCTGGCGAACTCTATGAACGCGAATCCGCGGTTACCCTGGCTCTCCCCGCTCAAATTACCGCCGACCCCCACTGGCACTCCTTCGCCGATACTGGGCTATTTGAGGCTACATGGCAAGGAGGAAACTTGGTAATTCGCGGCATCAGCCAAAAAGAGATCCTTACAGGTCAGCTACCTGCATCGATCCCAGGCTACTTTGCTGAGCCATCAGATCCAAATCAAGACCTTAGCGCCGAAACCTAAGCAAAGAATTTAGCTAGATTGCTAGACTTTGTTAAAGGGTATCTGTAATATAAAGGACTGTGTATTTTTTTAAGCTCCCATGAATGCTCAAGCGATCATCAATTCAATTGAGGCGAAGTATCTCAAAACTGACCTACCCGTTCTTTACATTGGCGACACGATTAAGGTCGGAGTCAAGATTGTAGAAGGCGGTAAAGAACGCACCCAGCCCTATGAAGGTATTATAATTGCCAGACGTAATGGTGGCATCAACACTACTATCACTGTGCGAAAAGTGTTCCAAGGAATAGGCGTAGAGAGAGTTTTCCTACTACATTCTCCAAAAGTAGAGTCGAGTTAGGTTAATAGTGGCGGGAGTTTTGGTGGT
>JBBRVV010000430.1:0-2301 GCA_038246525.1 Pseudanabaenales cyanobacterium | reverse complement strand
TTGTCATTCTAGTTAGCCTCAACTAATAAAATAGAATCATAGGAGCCGAAAAGGCGATCGCAATCAGAAACCTCTAACAACATCGCAACTTGAGAATTAATATTCCCTAAAAGCAATTTACCGCCAATATTTTCCATCGCTTGACGCATTCTCAGCAGCAGACTCAAGCCGCGAACATCTATAAAACTAATATCCTTCAGATCAATGACCAAATAATCAGGTCTAGTTTGAATAATTGCGATCATCTGATATTGTAACTCTGTACAAGTCAGAGAATTGATCGCTCCCGATGGCTTAAATACCTCGATATTGTTGTATGAGATGAATGAGCCATTAATGGTATTCTTTTGATCGATCAACATTGCTTTGTCCTCTAAAAGCTGATTTGTCTTGAAATTTATACTCACTCAAATCTCAAACATAGGTTTAAAAACTTACGGTTAGACGTTTGGGCTGACACAATTGCAGCTGAACTTTAATTTGATCTGCGCCTTCAGCCATTAGATCCTGAACAAAACCAGCTTGAGAGCTTTGAGCTTCTTCTAAAGTGTCGAAGTGACCAAAATAGTATAGACAGGCAGGTTTGGCGGTAAAAATTTCAATCCACCAGCCCATTGCATGAACAGATTCTGATTGAGAGGAGTCAATAGGGATATTGTTGGCAATCAACCTATAGACAAATTGAATTGATTCTAAAATAAATTGACTTATAAAGTTTAGATTTAACTTCTCTTGTGATGTGTAATTCATAGCGACCTTTAATGAACTTGAACAGATTTACATAGACTTTACTTAAATACTACTCATACAGACTCTTCCCACCACGTGCAGACTCTAACATACAATTTTATGGGCATAGTATAAGAAAACGTATAAGTTGACTAATTTGCTCCAAAAAGTTTAAATCTTTACAACTACCATAAATAGTATTTTTTTTCTTAAAGATTCATAAAGTTAGACAACGTAATCAGTCCAAGTAGTTAGTCCAATCGATAGAGCAAAGTTTTAACCATACATGGCAAAATAATTTGATTAATTTACTTTTGAATCAAGAGGAAGAGGTCAATGGTCAATCTAATTTGGACGGGTGCAGTTGTGCTATTCGTTCTTTGGGTGCTTGGCTTTGCGGTCAATATTGGCGGCGGCTTAGTTCACATTCTATTAGTTCTGGCAATTATCGGCGTAGTATACAACTTGGTAGTTGGCAGAGGTGTCTAAAGAAGCAATTCTAAGATCGTAAAATTTAGAGCGTGATTCAAGTTCACAAGATTTATTTTAGTCAAATCAACTTTATAAATGCAATTAACTTTGTAAACGCTTAGGAATACTTGAATTGTATACTTGGCTGATTTCAAAGAGAGATAAATCAATCGGCGTATTTTCAGCGATCGCTACAATTAAATTCTGAGCTTCAGTGCCCACAGTGCCAATATGCCAGAAGTAACTCAGCAAATTCTCTTTTAGATATGTTTCCCAAACTTGAGCTTTAGCTTCGGTGACTGAAACTAAAATCCGACTAGGAGATTCGCCAAATAACAGGCAATGATCTGAACTTATGGGCTTAGGAAAACAAAACTGCGCCGAAAGATTAGTAGATATACAGGATTCAGCGATCGCTACTGCCAGCCCTCCTTCCGCACAATCATGGGCAGAGACAATCCAACCTTTAGAAATACCATATCGACAAACAGCTTGGACTTTTCTTTCCAATTCAAAATTTACAGGCTGGGGGTTACCCGAAACTAGATGATAAATCACTGCCAAATATTCAGATCCAGCTAGAGAAGACTGAAGCGAACCGAGTAGATAAATGCGATCGCCGACATTTTGCCAACCTTGTCCGACGATTTTTTGCACATTCTCTACTATCCCCACCATACCAATTACGGGAGTGGGATAAATCGGTTGCGAAATGCCTTCAGAATTAATCGTTTCATTATATAAAGAGACATTGCCACCAGTCACAGGCGTTGCTAATTCGCGACAAGCTTCGGCAATGCCGCGACAGGCTTCATGCAGTTGCCAATAACCGATCGCGGTTTCAGGGCTACCAAAATTGAGATTATCCGTGACTGCAATTGGCTCGGCACCAACACAGGAGAGATTTCGGGCGGCTTCTGCTACAGCTAGTTTTGCACCTTCGTAGGGATTGAGATAGACATGGCGAGAATTACAATCGGTAGTTGCCGCGATTCCCAAGCATTCGGTTAAATCTAGATCCGTTAATTCGCCCACGCCAAAATCTTGGCTTCTCAACCTAATTACGGCGGCATCAGCACCACCAGGCATAATTACGGTATT
>JBBRVV010000429.1:0-2303 GCA_038246525.1 Pseudanabaenales cyanobacterium | reverse complement strand
GAGGATATGAAAGTACTCATCCAGTTTGGTTAGGTAGATATTTCTTTGTTCTCTTCCCCAAGTTCGCTGAGTGTAACGACCTATTGAGCGTAAATCCGTTAAAGCAAGTTGAGTAAGTCGGAAAATATTAGCTGACATTTTCTTCATTGAGATCTTGTAAAAGTCTTTGAAGAGAATAGTCTGCTAAACCACTATCTTCTCCTCTCTGCAATTCCATTCGTAAAGCTTGCAATTTAACTTCATGCTCCTCTAGCAATCTTAATCCTGCTCTTATAGCTTCACTAGCTGAGGCAAAGCGTCCCTCAGTAACTTGCCTCGTGATGAACGTTTCAAAATGTTCTCCCAAAGTCACGCTTGTATTCTTCTGCATGGAACTTTACCTCAGATTTTCCCATCAGTATATTACATATTGGTATTAATGGCGATCTTTGAGGTAATGATATTGGAAACACGCAGTTAAAAGACGGTTTTTAGTAAAATCTTTCTAAAATTTTTAGTTACACTGAAGATATATTCCAATCGTTACTCTTGCGGCATTTACCTTTTTAACATTGCAATAATTGGAGAATCAAGCTGCCTGAACTTGAGCATTCACTAATCGAATAGATTGAGGTTGTCGAATTTGGGCTGATTCAGGTTGAGAAGACAAAATGGCTGAACGCTCCTGTACGATCAGATTTGTAATCAACTTTTGCAAGCGCGGAATCCTAGCACTGTTATAAACCTGAAACTCTCGCTCAATCGTGGCAACTTCACTACGCACTGCTTGATTGAGTACCAGTGAGCCAGTAGGATCAGAAATTGATCGATGGAAAGTTCCTGGCGGAATTCGTAAGATTTCCCGATTTGATTCCACTCTCACTGTGTGAAAAGAAGTCTCCCAGGCAAAGTTAATTAGATAAAAAGTGCGCCCTCCTGTTAGAGCCAAAAGATTATCTTCTTGGTGAGCGTGTAAATAAAACTGCCAGTCACCCTCTGGAGTATTATTGGGGCTAATTGCAGGTCCTTCATGAAAGACTAGATCACGTGCATTAGAATCAGCAATCGTAATATCAAAAAAGCGGACGCTAGGAGTATCTCGAAACTTCTGATAAGTTAATAACTCATACATAATAATGATGTCTTCCGATATATGGATAGAGATAGATTAAGATCGTCAATATAGAGAAATTAGCTTTACTAAGTTGACTTCAAGGGGTGGCTTTGGAAACTTATGTAAATCATCAACATAAATTAGCTTATGCTTTTCTCTTCCAGGGGTCAAAACCCTAATAGCATCATATCCATGCGTAAATCGAATAGATGAATATTTCTCAGCTTGAGGTTTTGGTGACCGTTGCCGAACACAGAAATTTCTCGGCTTCAGCCCTAGCTTTAGATATTTCTCAGTCAGCCGTTAGTCGAGCAATTGCCTCACTTGAAGAAGAATTGGGTGTCCCCTTACTGATTCGAGGGCGGTTTGGTGCGCGCCCAACAGTTGTTGGAGAGCGGGTAATCTTTCAGGCGCAGAAGATGATTAAGTTACGGGAGACAATAGAATATGAAGTGAATCTAGAAAAGGGCTTGCACGGCGGCAGAATTCGGGTGGCTTCATTTCGCAGTGCGGCTACTCATCTGTTACCTGTGGCGATCGCTAAATTTAGTCAGCAGTTTCCAGAAATCGAAGTTGAGATTAGAGAGAATGAGCCGATCTCGGTTGAACAAGCCCTAAGAGATGGACAAGCGGATATTGGTTTACTCCCCTTACCCCGCTCAGAAGAATTTGAAACTTGGGAAATTAGCAGAGATGAGTATGTTCTATTACTGCCAAAATCATTGGGCATAGTGCCACAGCAAACCACCTGGGAGCAGCTTTCAACCTATTCTTTTATTCTATTCAATTATGCGGAATGTACTTCAGCAGTGCGTGATCATTGGATGGCATGGGGACAAACTCTAAATGTTGCCTATGTAGTCAAGGAAGATTCCACGATTGTGAGTATGGTAGCCCAGGGGCTAGGTGCTGCGATTCTACCGCGTTTAGCGGCTTTACCGATTCCTGACGAAGTGCAAGTGCGATCGCTTCCTGTCCCTTTAGAGCGAGTAATTGGCACAGCCGTATTAGCTAATGCCCTACATCTGCCAGCCGTGTATGCTTTCCTAGATGTCTTAAGCGGTAAAGGAGTGTTTGCGAAGGAAGTCGCTTCCAAATAGTTTAAATGGTCAAGAGTTATAGTTTCTTACCCGAATTCTTTAGGCTTGCTGGGATCAATATCCTCTCAAATCTGATGGTTCCCTTGGCAGGGTTAATTGATATTGCCTTT
>JBBRVV010000428.1:0-2310 GCA_038246525.1 Pseudanabaenales cyanobacterium | reverse complement strand
TTATCATATCTTCCAAATGTGAGGGAGTTGTGAGTTATTTACAATATACCACCGATTTTATTTGATATGATTAATACCTCAAAGCTTTTGTAGGAACTAGTTATGCGTCTTAAAATAGATCGATTTTTATTAGAATTTGTTTATAAAATTAAGCAAGAAGCACCATGATATTGTTCTGTTTTGTTAAGGCATTTTTATCTATGTCTTTAGAGAGAGTGCTTTATTTATTTGATCGATTAGCTTTAAGGTGCCAATCGTTGGATTAGCCTCTTCCCTAGAAAATCGGTATTTAAATTTAATCGATCGAGGCTGATATCTGCAATTGAAGGCAATTACTAGGCCAATCAAATTAAAAAATAGATAATTCATCATGAAAAAACAGATCGTTATTGCCTTAGCTCTCCTATGCTCCTCAGGTAAGGATTCAGGTCTAGAAAAGGGGAAGGAGAGAAGGCATAGCCAGATCACAAGAATGGGCAGAGATCGCCTCGCGGAAAAAAGCCATTGCCGAACGAGCTTGAAAGCGACAAGTCTGGATGACACAGAGTAGATTAGCAGTTTGCGTAAACCGTGCCATCGAGCGAGAGCCGCCAGAAACTTTGCGTTTAGTTACGGCGAGACGAAGAGAACGTTCAGCGAGATTGTTATCAGGTGGAATCGAAGGATCGTCAAGAAAGTACCACCATTGGGCTGCTTTATCTCGTAATGATTTGAGCAACAAACCTGCGGCATAACCAACAATACCTAGCCAAAGCTGTAAAGCTTGATTCAATCGTGCTTTGAAATCAACCGCCCACTGGCAGTAGGTCAGCAGATCGCCCTGTTCTCGCCAGAGCCGATGCTGTTTAAAAGCTTCATGAATTAATTCAATAAATACTGTGGCTACAGCAGCATTATTATTTTGACCAGGGAGTGCTAACACCTTCTTGAAATGCCGCAGTAAATGAGCTAGACACTTTTGTTGTGCTTGAACTTGACAACCATTATAGACACTGAAATCATCAGAACTTAATACTCCAGCAAATTCTGTCCCCAGCATTGTTTCCAATTCAACTCGTCCCCGAGTATCGGCAGCATGAAATAAGCAAAATCCTTTACCACTAGCTGTCCATAACCATTCCTTGACTCCCATCACGCACCAGGGAGTCTCATCTACATGCACGTTTGGTTGCTGTGTTGCCCATGCCCATAAATCATCAATGGCTGGTTCTACCGCTTTAGCTACTCGTTGATTTGTTTTTTGAAGTGTTCCAGTTCCGATCTCGATGCCACCTAATTCCCAGACCAATTCTTGTTGCTTTTCATAGGATAAGTGCCCATAGTTTCCCAACCAGACTAGTAGTGCTTGGAGATTAATGTTCAAATCTTGCCCTGGAACTATTCCCAATGGTAATGAGCCTTGAACTACTCCACCACATTCGAGGCATTTGCATGACTGTGTTTGATATTCTACGACTTCAATCGGCTTGGCTACTAAACATGCCACTTGTTGTGTTTGAAAACTAATTGCTTCACTTAACTCTCTACTTCCACACCACTGACATATTTCTGGTTTGTTCAGCTCGTATCGGTCTATCCTCCCAAATCCTTTGCGGGTTTTCCCTTGATGTCCTGGTTGCCCACCTGGTTTCTTTTTTTGCTCTTCTTCCTCTGAGACTTTAGCTTTTTCGGATTTCTGAATTAGGTCGAGTGCCGGGGGAAGGGAAGATGTTTTACTACTAGTCCGACTTTTACCCGTTGCAATCGCTAGTTTCTCTTTCAGTTCTTCGATGATTTTTTGCAGCCCCAGCACTAATTCAACCAGTTCCGCTTGGCTCAACTGTTCTATCTCATTTTTTTCCTGCTGTGTCTTGGCTTCGGGCTTTTTCATTTGTCTACTTTACCAGATTTTCTCCGATCTAGCATTTTTGACCTGAATCCTTACCTCCTCAGTTACCACTTTCAGCATGAGTAAGCCAGCTACCGCACAACTTGGTCGAAGTTCGATCGGCCCATCGGTTGAATTTGGTAACGGACAAACTGTGTTTGGGATCGATTCTAAATTTGGAATCAGTGATAATTTATCCCTGCGTCCATTTGTCTTCTTTCCTAATGGTGGCACTAAATTTGGTACGGCATTAACCTACGATATTAATCTCAAAAATAATGCTAATGCCCTCCAACTTACGCCTTTTGTTGGTGCTTCTATAGACTTCAATACTGGCGATGGCAATACTACCACTAACTTTGGTTTAGTTGGCGGAGTCGATCTGGATCTGACTGATAGCCTGCAATTAAAAGGAGCAGTAAACGTACCGCTGAATAACGATC
>JBBRVV010000427.1:0-2311 GCA_038246525.1 Pseudanabaenales cyanobacterium | reverse complement strand
TTGTTTTGTCCACTTTTTCTTGGCTTATAAGAACTTTGAGATTGCTCATTTGAAAGATGATCGAGGGCATAGCCCTAGTAATAGTTTTAGCTTATGGTGTAAATTTGTATAATCATCCTGCTGTCAGGCAACGCCAGAACTCTCAGCCCGACCGCACTTCTTTCCTGAAAGCGCTAAAATAAGCTAAGTACTGTAAAGCTCTGATAAATTTGGTTGATAGCTATGTTTTGGACTCCACGCCCCATTTCTCCGCCATCGCCTTACTCTTTCACTTGGATCGATAGCATCAATAAAGTAGATCGAGATGCCTGGAATGAACTAGCTATAAAGCTTAAAACTCCTTTTTTAGAATGGGACTGGCTGGCAAACATCGAGAATTCTGGCTGTGCCGTACCCAAACAAGGCTGGTTACCAAATCATCTCTTGGTATGGGAGGAACAAAGTACGGAGCAACAAAAACCAGAAAAAGTCTTAGTTGCAGCGGCTCCCCTCTATCTCAAGGGACATAGCTATGGTGAATTTGTCTTCGATCATCAGTGGGCAGATCTTTCTCATCGCTTAGGCCTAGAATATTATCCAAAATTATTGGGGATGTCTCCTTTCACGCCTGCATCTGGCTATCGGTTTTTGTTGAGCGATCGCCTGAAAAATCCCCAGGAGGTAACAAAGTTGATGTTGAGTGAAATTGATCGATACTGCGATCGCCATCAGATTTCAGGCTGTCACTTTCTCTTTGTTGATCCTGAATGGAAGACTGATTTAGAAGTGTACGGCTACACTACCTGGATGCACCATAGTTATGTATGGCAAAATTCTGGATTTAATGATTTTGATGCCTACCTACAAAGTTTTAATTCCAATCAACGCCGCAATATCAAAAGAGAACGAAAAGCGATCGCTAATGCTGATTTAACCATGAAAGTATATACTGGCGAAGAGATTCCCACCGCATACTTTGGTTTCATGTACGATCTTTATAGCGACCACTGTGACAAGTTTTGGGGTGGCAGTAAATATCTTAATCGACAATTTTTTGTGCAATTAGCCCATTCTTTCCGTCATCGTTTAGTGTTTGTAGCTGGAGAAATAGCAGGATTAGATCATCCCGTGGGCATGTCAATGTGTATTCGCAAAAATGAGAATCTGTATGGTCGCTATTGGGGCAGCGTTCAGGAGATCGACTGTTTACATTTTAATGCCTGCTACTACTCGCCAATAGAGTGGGCGATCGCTGAAAAAATTCAATGCTTTGATCCAGGTGCAGGTGGAGAACATAAGAAACGGCGCGGATTCCCTGCAACTGCTAACTTTAGCTTACATCGACTTTATCGCGATCGGCTAAAGCAGATTCTCTTACCGCACATTGAACAACTTAATTCCTATCAACGCTTGCAAATTGAAGCAATCAATCAAGAATTGCCTTTTAGCTTACCAGAGCCAGAAATTTCCTAATAAAGATGAATAGAATTTTCTGGATTACTACTCTGATTGCATTTGCCAATTCGATCAGTTTTACGATTCTCATTCCGATTCTCTACCTCTACGGACAGAAGTTTAATCTTTCAGATTTTCAAACTAGCTTACTCTTCTCGGTCTATGCTTTTTCGCAATTTATTTCCACTCCCGTAATTGGGAAATTTTCAGATCGCTATGGGAGAAAGCCGCTATTAATTATTAGTTTGCTAGGAACCGTGATCGCTAATTTCTTGGCAGGTACAGCAGATACTGCGTTGGTACTTTTCTTTGCCAGATTTCTGGATGGAATTACGGGTGGAAATGTTGCTGTCGCCCAAGCTGTAGTTTCGGATGTGATTAAACCGCAAGAACGAGCAAAAGCATTCGGCATTTTTAGCGCAGCTACCTTTGGTTTGGGGTTTATTTTAGGCCCGATTATTAGTTTATTTGCTCAAAAAATCTCTCTGGGTACTGGCTTTTTGGCTTCTAGTGCGATCGCTTTCTGCGCCCTTATTATCACAATCTTTTTTCTACCTGAAACCTTAAAAACCAAAGCTGAGAAGTCACAAAATATTTTTGATTTGGGCATAGGCAATTTGATTTCAGGGCTAAAGGTTCCAAAGTTAGGAATCTTATTAATCATTAATTTCTTGATCGGCACAACTTTTACAGTATTTACCTTCGCTTTTCAACCCTATTTTCTGCGCGTATTAAATCAAGACAATCAAGCTCTAACACTGATGTTTGTAATGTTTGGTGTATTGATTCTAATCATGCAAGTTCTAGGTGTACCATTTTTAATTAAACTCTTTAGCCTAGCCCATATTTTGTTTTTTGCCTTGTTTATTCGGGGAAT
>JBBRVV010000426.1:0-2323 GCA_038246525.1 Pseudanabaenales cyanobacterium | reverse complement strand
TATCCACAATCACTTCTGCGACTTGATTAGTCTTCTTATTAATCTCTTTGCTCAGAATTTCAAGCTTTCCATTGGCAATCTGGGTCACACTTCTGGCTGGGCTATTAGAGATTTGAGTTGCAGTGAAAACTACTTGAGCAGAATCAAAAGGCTGAGAGAAAGAAGTACAACCTTGATAATTTCCTTGGGGATTTAATGAAATTGGTGAATTCTTACCTGTCAGAACAGCTGAGTTTTCGGGAAGTTGATAATTACTTTCTAATTCAGTTAATGGAATTGAATTCTCGCCAATTTTTACAGTAACGTCGGATTTTGGTGTAGCGATCGCTCTAAAACAAATTTTTTCGCCCAAAGGTTTAGAAATATTTAGATTCGGATAGAGAGAATCAGTGAGAAAGCCCAAATCTGAAGGGGGTGTAGGAGCAATGGCTAAACGCTGAACATTTAACTTAATCTGATTTATGACTTCTTGTTTACTGTTTTTGAAACTTAGATTTATTTGATTTTCTCCCAAATCTAATGGCAAGCTAGGTGCAAAATTACCTGATTTGCTGCGCTTTACTGGTCTTCCATTTAGTAGTAGTTCTCCTTTTCCTGATACATTACCGATAAAAAAGATCCGATCGCTTAAGGTTTTTGCGCCATTACTCGGATAAACCAGGCTTATTTGGGAATTTGGCTTTTGTGATTGCGCTGTAGTCGGATCAGTTAAAAATATTAGAAAATTAGTCAAAAAAATAGTCAGGAAAGCGATCGCTAGTACCACTATCCCAACTTTCATTTTCATAAAACTATCCTTAAGTTAGACTGAGTTAACTGAGCGAACGTGAGCGAACGAATCAAACTAGACTACGAAAGAATTAAGTACACCAATCACTACCACTAAGATTAACCAAAAAGCCGAACCAACAAACAAGAAGGGCTTAGATTGATTCCAATTGCTAGGAGTAGCATAGGCAACTGGAACTGCTACCACCATTAGGAAGGAAAACAATACAAAAAAGGCTAAAAGAAGTTGAAAAATAATAGTCATAATTTACTGCCCCAAAGTCGGATTAAAAAAATATTCTTACATTCAAATTAGCAGAAAATGTGGCATTGAGTGACAGTAGGCTGATTTTAGCGATCTAGATCTTGACGTAGCTTTGCTAATTGCGCTCTCACGCGATCATCGATCAAATTTCCGAGCAGATGCTTTGATGATGTCTTGGCAGATTTTTGGCGATGTTGCACCGATCTAAGCGTGAGTTCTACCTCTTGCTCCAGAGCGATCGCCGAGATACATTCAGCGCCAAATCCAGTAGTGGTGAGAGATTGAGCTTGATCTGAGGTAACTACGATAATCCGCTTGAGGTGTCGTAAAGGGTCGCGGTGGTACTTGCCACACTCTTTCTCAATGTAAGAATCCGCAGTTTGACGATACTCAGTGAAATAGAGCTTCAGGTTTTTGGTAACTTTCTCGCTCACGCCAGGGGTATCCACATTATAGGCATCAAATACCAGGACAGTTTTATAGCCCTGATAAGCGCTGTAATTGGTCATAGTTTCGATCAAGCCTGATCTTGCCTGTTCCAAGCCATAGTGAGAACTGAGCGTTTTCAGCTTATGCCAAGCGCCAATTACGTTATACCCATCGACTAGCATCAGGGGGGGGAACCGCTCAGACATTGGCAATAAGAATGAGAAGTTATTTACAGATAAATATAGATTTATTTACACTTAAGCGTAACCCATTTGATTTAAATAGTGGCGATCGCTGCATTAAATAGCATCAGCATCACCCAGGTATGTGCGGAGTTGGGTCAAATTGCTGAGGTTAAGCAACTGTAAACTTGGCGCAGTACGTTTAATTAAGCCTGTTAAAACCTTGCCTGCACCCACTTCTAAAACTTGGCAATCTGAGTATTTTTGATTGAGATAGAGACAAATCTCTCGCCACCTTACAGGAGCGCTAATCTGCTGACTTAACAAATCTTGGATAGTCTTGGCTGAAGTTTGGGGTTGTTCAGGGGCTAAATTTAGTAAAACTGGAATACTCGGTTCGGCAAACTCCACCTCTGCCAAAACTTGCGCAAACTGAGCCGCTGCCATCGTCATTAAGGGAGAATGAAATGCGCCACTAACTGGAAGCGGAATTGCCCGTTTAGTTTTAACTTGGGCAACCACAGCCTGCACTGCTGCTACTGTGCCAGAAATCACCACCTGATCAGCACTATTGTCATTTGCCAAAACCACATCTGGAGTCTCAGCGATCGCCTGTTCCAATAAAGTTCGATCAAACCCAATCATGGCAGTCATTGCGCCACCTTTTGCCTCAGCCATT
>JBBRVV010000425.1:0-2328 GCA_038246525.1 Pseudanabaenales cyanobacterium | reverse complement strand
TCTCTAGGTAGCCATTTTGCAAAATCGGGATACTCCCAAATAAAGTGCATTATGCTCGAAATATAACTCAAGCAGAAGACGTTTCTAGAATCCATTCACTGTATTTAGTTCTACTTCATATTTCTAGGCTTTTGATGGTAGATTAAGATATCTTAGATTAAGATAGAGGCTGAAATAATATTTCAAGTCTTAAAACATGACAACAAGCGCATCAACCATAAACGCTCCAATCGATATGCCCAAACGCGGGATGCCTGTGACTATCATTACTGGCTTTTTGGGTAGCGGCAAAACTACCCTGCTAAATCACATATTGACCAACAACCAGGATTTGAAAGTAGCGGTCTTGGTAAATGAATTTGGCGACATTAACATTGACAGTCAATTGATTGTTGCCAGCGATGAAGATATGGTGGAATTGAGCAATGGCTGTATTTGTTGCACAATTAATGAAGGCTTATTGGAAGCGGTGTACAGCATCCTCGAACGTAAAGATCGAATTGACTACCTAGTGGTAGAAACTACGGGAGTTGCCGATCCTCTGCCAGTTGCGCTAACTTTTTTGGGTACTGAGCTGCAACATTTTACCCGTTTAGATTCGATTCTCACCGTGATTGATGCCGAAAATTTTACGCCTGATCACTTTGAGAGTGAAGCAGCCTACAGCCAGATGATGTATGGTGATGTAATCTTGTTGAATAAGACAGATTTGGTTTCTGAAGAGAAATTGGTTGAGCTAGAGGATTACATTCGCACTACCAAGCAAGGTGCTAGAATCCTGCGATCGCAACAAGGACAAGTTCCATTACCTTTGATTCTGGATATAAACCTAGCGAATTCTACACTCAAGCCCGATACTAATTCTAAGCCTGAATCTGAGCATAAGCACGACCATGATCAACACCCAGAGCATGATTCAGACCACGATCACAGCACTTGCGGACATGACCATTCCCATGACCATAATGATCACGATCACTCAGATCACCTAGCCAATGATGGTTTTGTTTCGATTTCATTCACTAGCAATCGCCCATTTAACCTCGATAAATTTCAGCATTTCCTAGACAAGCAGTTACCTATAGAAGTGTATCGGGCTAAGGGAATTCTTTGGTTTGCAGGTATTCCTAGTCGCTATGTATTTCAACTAAGTGGCAAGCGTTATGAATTGAAAACGGACGATCGTGGTACGCCCTTAAATAATCAGTTGGTTTTGATCGGTAGAAATCTAAATCAGCCAGAATTGTTAGATCAACTTAATGCGAGTTTGGCTTAATTTTATGAGCGAAACTTTAGAATAAATCTATGCAGACTTTATTGGTTACAGGTGGAGCAGGATTCATTGGTGCAAACTTTGTGCTAATGGCAAGGCAGAAAAAGTGGAAAATTATTAACCTAGACAAACTTACCTATGCTGGAAATCGCTTCAGTCTTGCAAGTCTAGAGCAGGATTCTGATTATCAATTTGTCCAAGGAGATATTGGTAATCGCGAATTAGTGAGTTTTCTTTTACAACAACATCAACCCCAAGCAATTATTAACTTTGCGGCAGAGAGTCATGTAGACCGTTCGATCAGTAACCCTGATCAATTTGTTCAAACCAATGTGGTGGGTACTTTTCAGCTACTTGAATCGGCAAAACTTTACTGGCAGAATTTGAATGCTTCAGAAAAAGAGAATTTTCGCTTTCTCCATGTTTCTACCGATGAGGTTTTTGGCTCACTCAATCCCACAGAGCCAGCCTTCAGCGAAACTACAGCCTATGCCCCCAATAGTCCCTATGCAGCATCCAAGGCAGCAGCAGATCACTTAGTGCGCGCTTACCATCATACTTACGCCCTTCCCACCCTCACTACTAATTGTTCTAACAATTACGGTACTTATCAATTCCCTGAGAAATTAATTCCCTTGGTGATTCTCAATGCGCTTGAATTTAAGCCAATTCCGGTGTATGGGAAAGGAACGAATGTGCGCGATTGGTTATATGTCACTGATCACTGTGAAGCTATTCTCAAGGTTTTGACTAAAGGCAGAATAGGCGAGACTTACAATATTGGTGGTAAAAATGAGCAAACTAATATTAGTGTAGTAAAAGAGATTTGCAAATTGTTGGATCAGCTTAAACCAGAAACTGGAGGCGATCGCTCAGAGTTGATCACCTATGTACAAGACCGCCCTGGGCATGATTTGCGCTATGCGATTGATTGCACTAAAATTGAGCAGGAATTAGGCTGGTCCATTTATGGACGGGCCTTTTTGATCCCGATCATCGCCGCCGCAAACAAAAATCCGGGAGGCGCCCTCCCGGATTCTTGTGATCTATGCGCT
>JBBRVV010000424.1:0-2362 GCA_038246525.1 Pseudanabaenales cyanobacterium | reverse complement strand
GGTTGGGGGCTTAGCCCCCTAGCTTCGCGGCTCAAAATTTTCGTTTTCTAACTTGTGTAAATGATTAAGCCTACGACGTTTGGCAATTTGAGCCGAGCGATCACCCAAAATCCCAAGATCTTGAATCGCAACGTCTTTTCTAGCTAACTCTAGCTGCTGTAAACTTTGGTAACTTACCCAGTGAATACAGTCTACAGGACAGGTAGCGATCGCTTCTTGAACTAAATCTTCAATATCACCATCTTGGGCAATTACCCTTGCTCGTCCAAAATCTTCTTCCAAACAAAAGGTATATCTAGCCACATGGGCGCAGTGACCACAGCCGATGCAGGTGCTTTCATCCACATAGACTGCATTTTGTCGTAGCACTCCGCCCAATTCTGGCTCTAGCCCCGAACAATTCTCTGTGATTATCTCTGGAATTATTTCTGGCATTTAGATAATCAACCTTGCCAACGCTGCAAAACTAACCTTACCGAACCGTCTGTCTGTTGGCTAACTTGCTCTAGGTCGAAGCCATGATTTTTGGACTCAGTAACTACCGTGTGATAGGCGTAACGCTGGGTAACTTGGCGCAGAAAACTCTCAACTGACCAAGGCTGCTGCCAATACTGCATATCTGCTACCAATTCGTAGGAAGCGCCGTTCCATCTAAACCCGATGTCATAGCCGTTCTCTTGAGCGATCGCTACCGTTGCACTTGTTTTCTCACCATGATAACCACGTAGGCTAACTTCGCCGGATTTCCAGCTTACTTTCAAATCATTGAGCGCGGCTTGAAGGGAGTTAAGATCGCGAATTTGGGTTTTGACTTGGCTAAAATGTGACATTGGCAATTCTCCTGATTGTGAAACAATATAAAAATGCTTAATTATACTTAATATTAATTGTAGTTAAAGCTTAGTTAGATTTACCACTGACTATATTTTCCATTGGGTGAACTGGGATCTTGCGCAGCTTGATCAAAGGCTTGCGCCGTATTTTGATCGGCATTTTGAGCAACTTGGCTAAAGTAGTCCGAGGTCAACTCCTGGCTAGTAACTATACCTAGCTTTTCCTCGATCGCCGCCGTAATCTGCGCACAACTACCACCCGTCATGCCTGTAACTCGCTCCTCCACTCTGCCATCGGGATAAATGATAAATTCCAATGTTTCCATTTAAGCAATGTCTCTAACTTTTGGGCTGACTACATAGACATAGTTTCGCCCAAATTTCTAATTAGCGTCAATAAATTTACAAAATTAAATGCGATCGCGACAACTAAATCAAAATTACCGTTTCTGATTGACCTCACTCCCGAAGAGAGTATGTCCCTGGCAACCACCGCGGCTAGTAGTGAAGCCTATAGGGCGGCAAGGATAGCTTACAACTGTACTAAAATTTCAAGAACTTTGGGGGCAAGCCCCCTTTTCGGCGATCGCGATAAATTAACGACTGGTCAACTGGGTCAGCAACTGACTAGAACGAGCTAAAAACTGCTTCATACTAACCGCGTCAAAACTCCGTTGTCCCATCATTGCCAGGTCATAAACATGCTGAGCCAGAGTTTCTGCTAATTTCTGAGTCGCTGGAGTTACATTTGCACCAGTGATAATCGCTCCATCTTCTAGATTGAGTAGATTTTGCATCAAAGGATGATTTGTATTTACCAAGAGAATGTGATCCTCAGGGAAAGGTGCATTGGTTTGCTGCATCATTGCCATCATTTCTTGCATTCTACGGGCTGATTCAGGTAGCAGGATCATTGCAGGGGCAGCATCTTCAGCTTTCAACACTTCGGTGCGAATTACTAACTTAGGTAAATTCAAGGCTCGACGGAAGAGTTCCTGCAAGCGATCGCTCTTAGTTTTATTTGTCTTGGGATCAATCAATTCGGTTTTGCTAGCATCCTGGTCGATCAAGCTCTCATCTAACTCGGCATCTACTCGCGCAAATTTAAGATCACTATATTCCCGCTCCAAGAAACTAACGAAGTGATTATCGATAATTGAATCGAAGATCAACACTTCCAAACCTTGGGATTTGTGTAAGTCAATGTAACTAGCTTGGGCGATTGGATCGGAAGTATAAAAAATGCGATTCTCATGACGAGCCTGATTGCGTTCCAAATAGACCTGAAGCGTAGAGTAAGAGAAGCTACCAGCCTTATCTTCTACATTCTCATCAGTAGTAGGATAAATCATAATCTCTTTCACTTGCTGAGCGAATTTGTCATTATTCATCGCGCCAAACTTGACAAAAAGGCTAATATCTTGCCAAGAGTTGAGAAATTCTGCACGAGAACTGTCATACATTTGCTTCAGATGGTCACCCACTTTCTTAGCAATGTAATCCTGAATCCGACGAACTTTGCGATCGCC
>JBBRVV010000423.1:0-2363 GCA_038246525.1 Pseudanabaenales cyanobacterium | reverse complement strand
GGAAGAATATCCGCATCTAAAAACAGGGTTTCGGTAAATGGACTCAATTCAATCAGATGAGTTTTTAGATATCTTGAAACAAAAGTATTATTCACAGGTAATTCCTGAGCTGTGAGGTATCGGCTAGAAATATTGTAGGGTTTGAGGTCAAGACTTTCAATACGGGCAAGATTAGAAATTATGGCGATCGGTAAATCAGGCTCAAAACTTCTAAGGGTTAATGAACTAATCAAGACTGCCTCCAAATAAGCTTCACTATCAGTGAGACAATAGACAACGCCTTGAGAAATCATAAAGTATTGAAAATGAGGATTAATTTTCTAATCATCCTACCGCCTTTTACTGGCAAAAGGGGTGCGAGGGAGTTTTAAAAAAGCCTGTGTAGCAAGCCTTTTCAAAACCTCCTTGGGGTTTATTTCAGTCCAAGGGCTGTATAGAAACATTACTTTTGGTGTCAATGTTGCGATCGAAGTACTAAAAGCTGTAAAAATTGCTCTTAAAAATATGATTATTCGATCGCAGATCCAGAGCAACCCATGAGTGCAATTAGTTTGAAATCTTGGCGCATTTTATTGGTTTCCACGCCTGTTGCCCCTTTGGGTTCAGGCTTTGGTGGTGGGGTAGAATTAAGCCTAAAAAATATGGCTCTGTCCTTGCAGTTAAAAGGGCACAGGGCAACAGTTCTAGCACCAGAGAATTCGATATTACCAAATAATTCAAGTAATATCGAACTCCAAACCGTTTCTGGGCAGTTGCAGACTTCCATGCAATTTCTCAACCGAACTGAGCCAATGTGCTTACCCAAGAATTCGGTGTTGGCTAATCTTTGGTACAGGGCAAGAGAATTACAGAGTGAGTATGATGTCGTTGTGAATTTTGCTTACGATTGGCTGCCGTTTTACCTTACGCCATTTTTTCAGACTCCCCTTGCCCATTTGGTTAGTATGAGTTCTTTGACCGATACGATGGATCTAGCGATCTCCCAAGTTGCTCAAACCTCACCCCAGTCACTTAGCTTTCATACCCAAGTTCAAGCCGAAACCTTTGGTTTATCCAATGCTCGGATCGTCGGTAATGCTCTCGATCTCGAACTTTATAGTTTTTGTGCTCGACCTCAAGATTACCTAGCATGGGTTGGTAGAATTTCCCCAGAAAAAGCCATAGAAGATGCGATCGCAGTTTCGCAATTAACTGGGCTGGAACTGCGCGTTTACGGTATTCTCCAAGACCAAGAATATTGGCAACTGCTGCAACAAAGATTTCCTGATGCAGTGATTAACTACCGTGGTTTTTTAGATACAACTGAATTACAGCAAGAACTTTGCCAAAGTAAGGCCCTGCTGGTAACGCCGCGTTGGATCGAAGCTTTTGGGAATGTCGTAATTGAAGCTTTAGCCTGTGGCGTACCCGTGATCGCATATCGCCGAGGTGGCCCCGCCGAAATTATCCGTGACGGAATTACTGGATTCCTAGTTGAACCTGATTCGGTTGAAGGTTTGGTGAGTGCTGTGGCGCAAATTCATAAAATTGACCGCCAAGATTGTCGAAATCATGCCATAACTGAATATTCTCTTTCTGCCTATGGCGACCGCCTAAATAGATGGTTTGAGGTTCTCATTAATTCCACTTTAGAGAATGTCAAGAAACAGTCAATCCCAAATTAAGGCGCAACCCTATTTTGACATTTAGTTGGGTCATTATTCCCTTGCAGATCTCTTATAATTTAATCAGAATCAAATGCATCAATCAAATTCTGCTCCCATCTCTTCAAAAAAGCATTCAAAAAAGAAGCCCGAACCACCCGACGCTTGGATCTATAATCTTCCCGTTTTGCAGTGGATTTTTGAACCTTCCTTGGGTAATCAATTGCCATTAAGCTACCAAATCTTTAGGAACTATGCCTATTGGTATTTCAAACTCACTGGACAGACATATTTGAAAGGAGGTAGAGCGTTATTTCAATTTCTGGCTAATTATCTAGAGAGAAATTCTGGCGATCGCGAGTTCAAATTTAATCTACCTAATTGTGAAATATTTGTCGATCGCTTCGATGCCAGATTCTTTCAAGTCATAAATGAGTTAACCAGTCCTGAATCCGATCTGCAAATCCTTTCTCAATTTCTATCAGCAGGCGATACTTTTATTGATATTGGCTCGAATCATGGCAGTTTTGCGATCGCTGCCAGCAAATTAGTGGGAAAGAATGGTCGAGTTATTGCCGTGGAAGCACAACCGCACCTTGCCAAAATTCTTGAGAAGTCACTTTCGATTAATGCTATTGGTGATTTCACGGTCTATCCTGTCGCAGTTGGCAATGTTGAAGGTGAAGTTGAGTTCTTAATTCCAATCGGCACATCTGGCTC
>JBBRVV010000422.1:0-2366 GCA_038246525.1 Pseudanabaenales cyanobacterium | reverse complement strand
TCGCTGCCTAACTACTTCAACTCAAGCAAAAGAGAATGAGACCTCTGAAATAATTAATTCTTTGACGATCTTATAGTAGGCTGACCCACTTCACCACTGCCAAATCTCTTTATCATTAAATTCTTTAAAGAGTTTGCACGATCAATATCTGTAAAGGATGCAACTTGAATAACTTTCTCACCAGTTGATAGCCTAATTGGAGTCGATGCATTCGCACAGAAATATGACCTGATAGCTCTTAAATTACTTTTTGTAAAATCAACATATACAGGATAAACACTCACAGGATAAGATCTGGAATCATCCGGTAGTGGATCACCGCAATTTGGCTTTGGAAATGAGCCTTCCAAAGTTTGACTACCATTATATAAATGTTCAGAAGATCTCTCAGACAGACTAACGTTCAGAGCTTTATGAGTTAGCAGAAATGGAATACTAATAAATACAAATCCAAGTGCGAGAATAGTTCCTAGAACAATCCATTTTTTGCGCCGTTCCGCATCTTTCCTCGACTCATTGGTATCACTGCCAGTCAGCAGATTAATCTGTTTATCAAGATTATGGACAAGCATGACTAGCTCATTGACTCTGCTAGAGGGAATAAGGGGTGAGAAAGCTAGTTGATGAAGCTTTGAATGAACCTCTGAAGAGGAAATGTTAAGTTCATTTGCAAGCTCTTTTTCATTAAGCACTAGATATTGAATTGATTGAAAGTTAAGAGCAGAGGATGTAGATGAGGGATTCAACTGATACTGAAGTACTGCCGCAGTGAGCATATCTCTCATCAAAGGACAACTAAGGTTATATTCTTGCGCTAAATCAACACCATACTTTCTATTTTCAGAATAGGACGGAATCTTAGATAAGTGTTCTGAATAGAAAATATTTGTACCATTACATACTACCAAGAAGGTGGAGGAAAACTTTCTAGAGCTGCTGGTTAACCAATCTTGAAACACTTGGATGTGCCAAGAGCCATACCAATTTGCATATATTTCATCAGAAATTGACCGGAAATTGTTTGAGTTAAGAAGACGCGCAATCTCAGCTATATTTTGAGCTAAATATTTTGCATATCTTGAGTAAGGAAAGGTTTTAATAGCGTTTAGTGCGTCAGACGCTGCCATACGATACATTTCAACAGCACCAACAGAATTACTCTGTTGACCTGACTCAATAATAACCCCTAACCTGTTATGTATATACGAAAGGCTTTCGTGCCAAGCTGATTGCAACTGTTTGTCTTGGGAGTTTGAAAGAGGATCGTCGGGAGAAAATTTCTCAAGCAGATAGCTTCGCGCTTGGACTATCTCTTCCATAGGCAAAGGCTTTTGTTGAACAAGCAACATGCATTGAGCAATGGCTTTATTCATCTGAAGACGAAGATGAAGTATATGAAAAATTCTTGCCCAGATTACTTCGGGTGACGATGTTTGGTTCTGGAAGAAAGAAAGAATACCTACAAAACCTTCTGAGCAGAATTCATCAACATCTTCACTTAGATTATCTTCAAGTTTATAGGGTACATAGTCATAAGCATAATAAAAGACTATGTCTAAATCTAACAATTTGCAATTCGATTGCATCCATTTAGATACTTGATATCCAATCTCTTGATAAGCTCTTGCATCAATTTCATGCGGCGAATCGTCTTGCGATTGATAGGGCACTTTAAGGATCATGCCTTGATATACATGGCGTAATTCATGAAGAAGCATTAGAGGCATAAAGTCCTCCTTTTTATTCTGATTTGGCTGATGCTCAATCAGAACGTGAAGAATGTTATTCGCTTCATCAAACTGATGTCTAACCTGTGCAAAATTCGATGCAGATCCAGATAACTCTCTTATTCCAATATTAAGTTTGATTTTTGCTAAACCGTGTCGAATTAAACTAGCCGATAACAAAGATCGCGCTACTTCAATGTATGAATCAGGTTTGCCTGATTGAAATTTTTGCAAAGCCCGTACCCCGTCGAGCACAGAAGCTGGATACTCAAAGGATGTCCAATGATTGAGAAAATCTGCAATCTGAGGAAATTTCCTTATGTATAGGCTTAACTGTGGTTCAACTGGAGTTAATGGATTATGAGCAAGTTTGTTAACCTTAGTGAAAATATCTTGATCATCTAATGACATGGCTAAAGAGCATCCTGTTTGACTGGTGTTTTAATTCTCAATTTCTTCAGAATCGAGGAGTAATGGTAGATGCACCAGTCTTACGTTGTTTTCGAGCAAGATAAACGCAATCCTCAAGTAGAGTCTGCACCTGATTAGTCAAAATAATCGAATCCTTCCAGTACGCATTTAGCGTAATAGGATGTTTTTGAGTTCTTAGTGTCACACATCAATCATCGGCTCGATCCC
>JBBRVV010000421.1:0-2367 GCA_038246525.1 Pseudanabaenales cyanobacterium | reverse complement strand
GTGACAAAGTTGACAAAGAGCAAGTGCCAGATCATAGCGATCGCGATCGTTCCCTTCTTTCTCTCGATATTGGACTAGACGCAAACCTGCCTGGAGTGAAGCTTCCACCGTTTCCAAAAGATTTGGGCTAGGCATGGTGACGAGGTAGAGTTTTGCTTTTAGTAATTTTGTGATTAAAGTATTTGGCTCTGTATTAAGTTTAGTAGAACGCTCAAATAACTTACTCTCTAACATGTACAGCCGATAGCGCAGGGATTTTGCACCTGTTGATATATCTGTTAAATCAGGCTCTATTTTGCTGTATTCTTCCAAAACCCTCAGAGATTCCTGTACTCGACAGAGATTCGCTCGTAAAACTGCCTGCAAGTCAGTACGACTGAGTTCTTGGGCATGACTCAAATCCACGCCTGGATCATTACCTGTGTCTCTAGCCTGTCGCATCGCTTCACTATGCCAGCTTGCCAACTGTTGCCGCAAATCTTTACATTCTTGGGAAAGGGCAGCATTTTCTAAACCAAAGCGACACCACTCTTCGATTACCCGTAAACCTTCTCTAGCACGATCAAGATTGGCATCCAGAATGCGATAGATCACTGAGAGATTATTTTTTTGTTCGTTTGGGTGGACAAGATTATCAAGCTGAACTGTGAACATGGGGATTTTTGGCATATATTGAAGGTCGCTTTATGATTTTAATTTTGCCATGCCGATCAACCGCAATATTTTGGCATTCTCTGCTGCAATTCATGCCGTTTCTATCATTTTGGTCGGAATGCCCCGCCCTGCAATAGCTCAGGCTCAAATGATCCATGTCAGCATCAGAGGGAGCGATCGCTTAGGCAATGGTAGTATGCAGTTACCTTTTCGTACCGTTACTAAAGCTATCTTCCAGGCTTCTAGTCTAGCTAGTCCAAGCATGATTCAACTAACCAAAGGAACCTATAGCTTGGGTGAAGTTTTTCCTTTGCGTGTACCGCCTGGAGTAATTTTGCGTGGTGATGAAGCCAATCAAGGGGCGGGAGTAATTATCATGGGTGGTGGGGCATTTAGTCAACCCGAACTAGCAAATCTAAATGTCACTATTCTGCCAAGCGATCGCAGTGAATTACGCGGTATCACCATCACTAACCCCAAGGGCTACGGCATTTGGGTCACCAACAGTAGCCCAATTATTACGGGTAATCGGTTGATTGGCAGCAGTCAAGCAGGCATTTCTATTATTGGAAATTCTAACGCCCTAGTCAGCAATAATCATTTTTCCCAAAATCGCTCAGCAGGGATTTCAATTAGTGGTAGCGCCAGCCCTACTCTGCGGGGGAACATCATCCAAGGTTCTGCCCTGGGTATAGATATAAGGCAACGTGCTACACCGCAAATTAGCGACAATCAAATTCGTCAGAATCAAACTGGCATTCTTGCCCAGGCAAGCGCTCGTCCCTGGCTGCGCCAAAATCGAGTAGAACAAAATCATCAATCCGGTCTGATTGTCTTGGGAGATGCGTCACCAGACTTAGGAATAGGCGCTGATCCAGGTAAAAATATTTTCCGTGGCAACCTAAGTATAGATATTCAAATCCTTGGTTCTCAAACTCTCCAACTTGAAGGTAATCAATATGATCGGGTCAAAGTCCAAACTAAACTAACTACCAGTAAGCCAGAGATTGCGCCTACTATTCCTACTATTCAAGCTAATACCCGTTCCTCCAGCCTAATTCCTGCCCCAGTTCAGCCCAAAACTATTCCTATTATTCCGCCGCCATCTCAAATTCTATCCATTCCTCAGCCAATTCCTAAGTCATCAGTAGTTCGCATCTCACCCAAGTCCAATGATCAGCCTCCCGCTCCACCTGCCCAAATTGACTTCAGTTTGCCACCCATTACCATGACTCCCCCACCTGGGGCAATGGTTAACCGACCAATCATTATTGCGCCCGTAGCTCGTGCTCAAAATCTAGCCCAATCTTCTGCTCGTTTTCGGGTAATTGTGCCAGACCAACAACAAATCGAAGCAATCCGAAAATCTTTTCCCCAAGCTTTTCCCTCTCGTCAAGGCGATCGCGCCGTAGTTCAAGTTGGTGCTTTTGGCGATCGCAATCTAGCTAATCTTTTAGTGCAAAACCTAGTGCGTGAAGGCTTTCAAGCTCTAATCGAACCTCTACCCTAAATTTTCGTTTTGGTCTTCTAGCCAACGATCATAGCCACAATTTTGTTAGACCGAGTATTTACAACTAGAGCAATAACACAAACTCTTCAATGCTTAACTCAAGATCTCGAATTATTGCTCTTAACGTTCCTTTAGCGATCTCTGAGTGGTTTGGAACAACAACTTGGGCAAAAGGCTCATCTCTTCGCATGATCATGTGACTG
>JBBRVV010000420.1:0-2367 GCA_038246525.1 Pseudanabaenales cyanobacterium | reverse complement strand
TATCTAAATAATATTCAATGCAGAATCTTGTCACTATGCTAAGAATCAATGTAACAAAACTGGTCTGATTAGCGAACTGATTTAATGGCTCAAATCTCTACCCAAACTATTAATGGCTGGCAATGGCAAAGCGGTTTTTTGGTCTGTGATCTGCTTTGCCACTGGAAACATGGATTTTTCACGCGGACCTATGCGCCCCAGTTACCTGATCATTTGCAGTCCCACTTAGCTACCAAAACTGCCTATCGGTTAAAGCAAGTTCATGGCGATCGCGTGATCTCTACATCAGATATTTTATTCCATCCTGTTAAAGAGCAATTCATTGATCAACTAGCTGTGCCCTTGCCTGAAGCAGATGGGCTTTATGTTAGTGAGCTTAATAAGAATACCGACTTAGCCAATCAGGCTAAAATCCCTGCTTCCTGCTCAATTTGGGTATGTAGTGCAGACTGTGTGCCGATTTTAATTGGCGATCGCAAAAGTGGGGCAGTAGCTGCTATTCATGCAGGCTGGCGTGGTACAGCCTCTAAGATTTTGTCCCAAGCGATCAAGCAGTTACAAAGTCGGGGTAGCAGCGTAAAAGATTTAGTGGTTGTTCTCGGCCCAGCCATCTCTGGTGCAGCTTATCAGGTCAGTGAAGAAGTTGCTAACCAAGTGTTGCAGACAGTTTCGGTAAAAGTTGGCGTTATTAGTGACCCCGAACCAGATCATGTGCGCCTAGATATTCGTTTAGTTCAGCAACAGCAACTTCTTGAGCTTGGATTCTTACCAGACCAAATCGCGATCGCCCCCTACTGCACCTTAAATAATCCCGATTTATTCTTTTCTTACCGCCGTCAAACCATAGAAGATAAAGTGGCTAATGGACTAAATAAGACTAGCCAACCCAAGACTAGCAAACCAAGAGTAACTAGAATCCAGTGGTCTGGGATCAGCGCCAAATACCAGGCTGAACTCTAAATCTGATCTAAATCTTGGCTAACACTTGGCAATAAATATTTAGATTAAGGGGATTCTTCTTGCTTAGTTTCTTGCTTGATCGGCACTTGACCACGCTTAAACCAGCCATTACGGCGGAAGCTAGACTCTTTAGACTTGCCAGCATCGAATATGATTGGAAACTTAGCTCGCAGACTCTCCACCTTTAACTCTAAATCTTTGACATTAATTGAAATCTGAGCCAAATTTTGCCTTTGACTTGAGTACTGGGGTAAGAAATTACTTAGAGCGCCAGCCGCCAGCCCACTAAATACTGATGCCACCAAAATATTAGCGATCGCTTCTCTTCTGCAGGTTTTGAGTCTTTGAGCTTCTTGCTTTGCCTGGAGCGCCCTTTCATTTTCCTGGGCTTGTCTAGCAATCTGTTGCCTTACTTCTTCCGAAATAGCTGCGGGTGTGTTCTTTACCCTATTAGCCTTTTGGCTGAAGTCTACAACCTGATTTTTGTAGTCAGTATGGTAGCTCTCAGAGGCTCTAGGAGTAGATCTGCCACTCTGCGCGCTTTGATCTACGGATTTTCGGTTATCTTTAGAGGATTTACTTTTATTTAAGCCCTCAGATCTGTCGAAAGAGAGGTTGGAAAACTCTTCTCTTGGGTTACTGTTACTTTTACTAATCAAGTTATTCACGCCTCACCACACTCTCACACTACTTTCACATCAACCACACAATTTGCCAACGAGCTTTGCTTGCGCGCCTAATAATTAGGCTCCGTTAGATTTGATTATTGAAATCTTATAAACTGATCTACTGATATTTGATCTGCCGATATCTATCTATTGATATCTGAGAAATTAAGCACCCCTAGATACTAGATTGTATTGATAGATTAATTTCTCAATCTATTTTTTTGAAATGATTGAACTATCAAGGCAAAAGCCCAGCTGCAAAAAACTAGGCTCTGTAGATTTTTCAAAAATTTTTTGGATAAGACAGCCTGTCATTAGAACTAGAAGGCTAAACCTAATCTGAGTACTCAAACCAAGTCCTAATACTAGATCAAGGCTAAAACTAAAGTCTTGGGCTAGTTGAACCTTCGCCTGAAATTAACCTTCGCCTAAAATTAACCTTCGCCTAAAATTAAGCAAGAGTAAATAAAATCTTAAATATCAGATAGAGCAGTACTTAACATGAAAGCCAAGACGCCTGGAATAAGAGCGACTACCAATGCAACTAAAATCTGAGTATCTGAGAGTGCCATAGTAATTAATCCTTGTGATTGATTTGTTTTAAAAAAGTTTTAAACCTTAAGAGACAATACACCTAATTCGACCACCTTGGCTAGCCAAACTGGATAATAAGCTGAATTATTTTTTTTATTGGTTTCAGCTAATTACCGTTTGAAAAAGTTACTAGATTTCTAGGTAT
>JBBRVV010000419.1:0-2380 GCA_038246525.1 Pseudanabaenales cyanobacterium | reverse complement strand
CATTTTTGTAGATATGAAAAAGTATCGACACTTTGAAACTCCAACCGAAAAAGAAAAGCGTAAAGCTGATGCCGTACGTCGTCAACGCAAGCGCAGATCTCGTTATTAAGTTGTTCTACTGTAATTTTTGGCAATAAGCAGCGATCGCTTTTGGATAAATACGATATTCTTCCATTTGAATTTTGGCTTGTAGGCTTGCCGCGGTATCAGTGGATAGAATTTCTACGGCTGCTTGCGCTAAAATCGGACCGCGATCAACTTCTAGGCTAACTACATGAACTGTACAGCCCGTAATTTTCACGCCATAAGCTAGAGCTTGCTCTATTGCTCGTATTCCTGGAAAGCTAGGAAGCAAGCTGGGGTGAATGTTTAACAGGCGATTTGGGAAAGCATCTAGTAATACTTGAGTAATTACTCTCATCCAACCTGCCATGATCACTAGATCTACTTTGTAAGCTTTGAGTACTTCAGAGATTGATTGATCTAATTCTTCGCGGCTGGCGTATTCACGATGATCAAGCAGAACCGTAGGAATATTTAAATCTTTGGCTCGCTGGGCAGCATAAGCTTGAGGATTGTTATAAATCAGGACTGAGATTTTTAATTCAGTTTTAAAATCATCTGTTCTGGCTGAAGTACGGGAATCTGTTTGGGATAAGGCTTGAGCGATCGCCGCAAAGTTACTACCACTGCCTGATGCCAATACGCCGAGAAAAATTTTTTTCATCAGTTTTTTACCTCTTCTAAGTCTGCCATTTTTAGGTCAGTGGCTAGTTTATAAGCTTTTAGTTAAGTAGACCATCTGAATCGCCCTTTTTAATCAGCTAGCAAACCTGTTGTAAGCCTAGAATAGTATAGTAAGCACCCAAGAATAACCGAATCTGGTATTGTTCAAAATGACTGTAAAGGCTAATGTTTCTGAAAGTAATAAACCAAGCTTTAACCCCCAAGTCGATGATAATCTTGCCGCAGTACAGGAAGCTTTAGCCATAGATGCTGAACTTTCTAACCGAAAGCTGGAATTAGACCCTTCAGGCTATTGGATTGTCTACTTGGATCGGGCAAATATTCTTATTTGTGCTAAGCATTTTACCAACTCAATTAATCAGCAAGGCTTGGCAGTTGATTCAGAAACGGGTAAAGTGATCCCCGCCCGTGGCAAAGTGAACAGAGAGCCTATGCAGATTTTTCAAGCCAAAACCGCTAAACAACTGTGTGTGCAAATCTTTGAAAATTCAGAGTTGAACTTGGTTTCAATGTTCGATCATGCGGCCTATATCGGGCGTGAAAGTCAAAAAGCTGAATCGGCATTGTTAAATAATCAAGAGTATATTCAAGATTAAAGCGCAAGATTAATTTTTAAGAGTAAAACCGATGCAACCTCTCAAGAGTCGCTGGTGGGAAATTTCGGTGTTGAGCGATCGCACGCTAGAGGAGTCGATTTTTTGGCAACTACAACAATTTGGCTGTCAAGGTATGGCGAGCCAGATCCAAGGTTCCCCTTCAAGTCCCTCTTTTAGCTCTCAACTTGAAATTAACGCTTACATCCCACATCAAAAAATTAGTTGGCTAGACCTCTCGGCACTATCTATCCGCTTGAAACAAGATGCTACGGTTCTATCAAAGCCTCTACCTACTTTAAGTTACAGGTTGATTTGGGATGAAGATTGGTCTAGTAGCTGGAAACAGCATTGGCATCCGCAGCCGATTGGCGATCGCTTGATCATTTATCCCGCTTGGATTGAAGTTCCGCCCGAAGAAACGCGCCAGATAATACGAATTGATCCAGGCAGCGCCTTTGGCACAGGTACCCATGCTACTACTCAAATGTCCCTAGAGGCTTTAGAATTCCGCATGTGGGGCGCAGAAAAGATTACCAACTTCAGTTTTGCCGATATTGGCTGTGGCTCAGGGATCTTAGCAATCGGTGCCATGTTTTTGGGAGCAAAACAAGTCTATGCCGTAGATACTGATGTTTTAGCGATCACGGCTATGCACCATAACTGTGAACTTAATCAAATCACTCCCGACAGGTATTGGGTGGCAGAGGGCAGCATCCAAAAGTTGATGGCTCAAATTTCTCAGCCAGTTCATGGTTTTACCTGCAATATTCAAGCAAATATTATTCTGCCAATGGTGCCCATGTTTAGCCAGCTAATTCGGCGAGATGGCTGGGGAATTTTGAGTGGAATTTTGGTAGATCAAGCCCCCAAGATTATGGATGCCTTGCATGAATATGGTTGGACAGTTGCTACACTATGGAAACGGGAGCAGTGGAGTTGCCTGACGATCAGATTTGACAATTAGAAAATTATAAGTGCAAAATATATTTATCCAAACGAGGCTGAGTTATGAGGGATTCAAATATAAATCAAGGGCT
>JBBRVV010000418.1:0-2381 GCA_038246525.1 Pseudanabaenales cyanobacterium | reverse complement strand
TAACCCAACAAAAAAAATTACAAATCCCATAAAAACAATACCAAACCAAACTCAATGACATTTTAAATAGCGCCACGGCATCGATTACGCGCTTACTCGTTAAGGCGGACGGCAACTGGGAAATTGATTATATTTCCAATGGCTGTGAAGTGCTTTCTGGGTTCACTACGACAGAATTAATCGCTGACAATTTGATATGGAGCAGTCGCATCAACCAAGAGGATTGGCAAGCGGTAGAAGCTCAAGTTTATGCCGATATCTTTGCCGAACAGCGAGGAACCTATAGCTATCGACTGCGCCATAAAGACGGATCTTGGCGGTGGATTTCTCAAACAAATAGCTCTCGTTGGGATCAAATCCAAAATGCTTGGTCTGTCACGATCATTTCTTCAGATATTAGCGATCGCAAACAGGCAGAAGCGAAGATTATAAAAAGTGAAGCAGACTTAATTGAAGCTCAGGCACTTGCCCATATTGGTAATTGGGAATTTGATCTTCAAACCCAAAAAATTACTTGGTCAAGAGAGATATTCTTGATGTTTGGCTGCGATCCGAATCAACCAGAGCCTAATTTTGCTGATTATCTAGATATGATTTATCCTGATGATCGAGCCTTATTACAACAATGTCTAGAACTTGCACTATCAGAGAAAATACCCTACAAAATTGACTATCGCATAATCTTTACCGATGGTTCCATCCGATACCATGAGGGACAAGGACAAATTGAGGAAAATGCCCAAGGGCAAGTAATTAGACTATTTGGAACTGCCTTAGATATTAGCGATCGCAAACTGATCGAAATAGAACTAGCACGAGCAAAAGAAGCCGCCGAAGCTGCCACTAGAGCTAAAAGTGAATTCTTAGCAAATATGAGTCATGAAATTCGGACACCGATGAATGGAGTTCTGGGAATGGCACAACTACTAGCCTTAACTAATCTTGATGGCGAACAACAGGAGTTCGTGCAGACTATTCGAGATAGTGGCGAGGCTCTATTAACCATAATTAACGACATCCTTGACTTCTCAAAAATCGAATCAGGAATGCTGACCTTAGAAAATCGCATATTTAAAGTTGAAGATACCCTCAAAGCCGTGTGCAATCTCCTTACAGCACAGGCAATTAACAAAGGCATTAGTCTAGAATATTTCATTAATCCTGATATAACTTCAGAACTAATAGGAGATAGTTCTCGTCTGCGGCAAATTCTCCTTAACTTAGTAGGAAATGCCATTAAATTTACAGCCCAAGGTGGAGTTTCGATCAATGTCAGCAACCAGTCTTGTCACTGGCAATTTGAGATCAAAGATACAGGAATTGGTATTCAAGGCGATCGCATAGATAAACTCTTTCAACCATTCAGCCAAGCGGATGCTTCTATAAATCGCAAATATGGAGGAACAGGTCTAGGACTCGTTATTTCCAAACGGTTGATAGAGTTGATGGGAGGGACGATCTGGGTGGAAAGTAAGGGATATGTTGCAGGAAATCATCCCCTTGGTTGGGAAGCAAAAAACTATGCTGAATATGGTTCCGTATTCTACTTCACTCTTGCATTCCCTAAAGTTTCTACTCCACAGCTTACAAATACTGAGGTGAATGCTTCAATCCCATCCATTAAACTATCTAATGCATTCCCAATCCGCATCTTACTGGCTGAAGATAACCTAGTTAATCAAAAAGTAGCAATTCGTCTTCTCAAAAAACTTGGCTACATTGCTGATATCGCCAATAACGGAAAAGAAGTATTAGAAGTGATGCAACTACAATTTTATGATGTAATTTTGATGGATATGCAAATGCCAGAAATGGATGGAGTGACAGCCACAAAAATCATGCGTCAAGAACTAAAATCTCAGCCTTGGATTATCGCCTTGACTGCCAATGCCTTTGCTGAAGATCGCCAAATCTGCCTTGATGCAGGGATGAATGATTTTATTGCTAAGCCTCTCCAAATTCAAGATATAGAAAATGCTCTTTCTGCTTATCAAAGGGCAGTTTTAACTAAAAGTTAAATTATTAACTCACCTTACGCGGAAGAGTTTAAGACCCTCACCCTAGCCCTCTCCCAAAACGGGAGAGGGAACAAGAAAAACCTGTATTGCTCCCCTTCTCTCTACTTGGGAGAAGGGGGTGGGGGATGAGGAACAGTTGACTTCTGCGTAATATCAGTTATTAATGCGAAATAGTGAGAAGGGAATACTTAGCTGAATAAACTGCTGAATGCTCGTCCCATATTTGCTGGTTCTAGGGCATCTATTGCCGCCGTAGGCTCGTAACCACAATGCACCATACAATCCGCACACTTTTTGTTGCCACTTGCCCGTCCGTATTTACTCCAGTCGGTATCTTCTAAAAGTTCTTTAAATGTGGTGTAG
>JBBRVV010000417.1:0-2395 GCA_038246525.1 Pseudanabaenales cyanobacterium | reverse complement strand
GCTTCTTGAGCAATAATTCCCGCCGCTTGGCGCTTAGTGCCGCTAAATAGCACTTTTTTACCTTGCTCGGAGGCTTTACGCAAATAGTTGTAGGCTTCATCTAAATATTGAGCGGTTTGCACCAAGTCAATAATGTGAACACCATTGCGCTCAGCAAAAATGTAGGGTTCCATTTTGGGATTCCAACGACGAGTTTGGTGACCAAAGTGAACCCCAGATGTTAATAATTGGTCTAGGGAGACAACAGGCATAATTTATAGTTCCTATATTCGGGTTAATCCTGATATCTGGGAGTATCTCAACCTTGCTTTTTATTCAGCATAAAATCGAAACACCCGAATCTCCAGATGGGTGAGTTTTTAGCTTTCCTAGTATAGCCCTAATTACTGCTAGCTTAGGTAAGTACGCTTGAAATGCCTAAAGCCAGTCAAGATTTTTGTAAGATCTGCTACGCTATAGGCAAGTATTTGACTATAAAAGCTAACTGAAATAAATTAAACATAATTGAATAGTTGAGCTTTTAGATTTTAAAAAATTACGATTTTGGTTTCAGGCAACTTTTGGAGTAGGTGAACTTGGAGGCTATCTTGCAGAAAACTGGGCAGAAAACTGGGAAGGCAATTGAACAAGCAACGGGAGCTTTTGCCCTGATTGACAGCATTATTCGTCAAGGGGTTAAGCACTTATTTGGCTACCCTGGTGGTGCTATTCTACCCGTTTATGACGAGATTTATAAAGCTGAAGAGCGGGGTGACCTAGTACATATCCTAGTACGTCATGAACAAGCTGCTGCCCATGCTGCTGACGGTTACGCTAGAGCCACAGGTAAAGTGGGTGTTTGTATTGCCACCTCTGGCCCAGGTGCCACCAATTTGGTTACAGGTATTGCTACTGCCCAAATGGATTCTATTCCTTTAGTAGTGATTACTGGACAGGTTCCCTCAAAGGTAATTGGCACTGATGCCTTCCAAGAAACCGACATTTGGGGGATCACGCTGCCAATTGTGAAGCATTCTTATGTGATCCGTCAGCCCGACGAAATTGCTCGGATTGTGGCTGAAGCCTTTCATATTGCCAGCACTGGTCGCCCTGGTCCAGTTCTAATCGATATTCCCAAGGACATTGCCCATCAGTTTTTTGACTATGAACCTATCCAGAAAGTTGAGCTTCTGGGTTACAGAAGTGATATCAAATCTGACCTAGATCAAATTTCTGCTGCAATTAAGCTGATTCGACAGGCAAAACGCCCCTTACTATATGTTGGTGGCGGTGCAATTATTGCTGATGCTCACCGCGAAATCAAACAACTCGCCGATCGCTTCCAAATTCCAGTCACTACTACGCTGATGGGCAAGGGCGCATTTGATGAGAACGCTCATCTTTCGGTGGGAATGCTGGGAATGCACGGTGCTGCTTATGCAAACTTTGCAGTTCAAGGCTGCGATTTGTTGATTGCTGCTGGGGCCAGATTTGATGACCGAGTGACTGGCAAACTCGATGCTTTTGCGCCAGAGGCACAGGTAATCCACATTGACATCGATCCTGCTGAAGTTGGCAAGAACCGTAAGCCTGAGGTGGCGATCACTGGGGATGTAAAACAAGTTTTAGCAAGCATCTTGAGCGCTACTAGCTACGAAGAAGAAATTCTCACCAAAGATTGGCTGAAGCAAATTCAAAAATGGAAGAATGAACAGCCGCTTGTAGCACCTCATTATGTAGGTGAACTATCTCCTCAGGAAGTAATTGCTGAATTTGGTAAGCAGGCTCCCCATGCCTTTTACACTACCGATGTTGGACAACATCAAATGTGGGCAGCACAGTTTCTTAAAAATGGGCCAAGACAGTGGATCTCTAGTGCTGGCTTAGGTACGATGGGTTATGGAATGCCCGCCGCCTTAGGGGTAAAAGTAGCTCTTCCTGGCGAACAAGTGATTTGTATTAGTGGAGATGCTAGTTTCCAAATGAATCTCCAAGAGCTTGCAACCCTGGCTCAATATGGAATCAACATCAAGATTGCAATTATTAACAATGGTTGGCAGGGAATGGTGCGCCAGTGGCAGAAGAAATACTATGATGGCCGTTATGCTTCTTCGGATATGGAAGTGGGAATGCCAAATTTTGTCAAATTGGCTGAAGCTTTTGGACTTAAAGGAATGTTGGTTACTTTTGAAGATGATCTCCAAGCAGCAGTGGCGCAGATTCTAGCTTATGAAGGTCCAATCCTGGTAGATTTTCGGGTTAAACGGGATGAGAACTGCTATCCGATGGTGCCACCTGGAGCGAGTAACTCTGAAATGGAAGGCTTGAGAGAAGTGAGTCGTGAATTGGTTACGGGCTAGAAAGGAAATTTTCTCTGAGTTTTGGCGAGAAATCGAATTTCTATAATTTTTTAATC
>JBBRVV010000416.1:0-2404 GCA_038246525.1 Pseudanabaenales cyanobacterium | reverse complement strand
GAGTTCATCTTGGTAATTTATCTTGGTAATTAATCTTGGTAATTTATCTTGGTAATTTCAATAATTTTTCAATGGCTTCTTACAGCACCAAGCTATCTTACTGCTTGACTTATCTTCAGTTATTTGGATTATGTGCCAGTTTAGAGATTGTCTTAGGTAATTAGAGGACTGAATCTAGGGGTACTGAAATCGTAAATCCCGTTTGAGAAAGCTCTCTTCTCCTGTGGGTGTAATTACCGTTGCCCGAATCATCCCCACTTTGGAAATTTGCATTACTTGGTTGAAGTAGTTACTATCTGTATCCTTAATTTGCACAAGATCGCCGATTTGTAATTGATGAATTTCTCTAGAGTATTCTGTTACTGCGATCGCTTGCGCTGATTCAGATTCAGATTTGGGCTGATATTTTGCTGTTTCGCCAACACGAAGATCAAGTTGCGAATTTATAGTTTGATAAATTAGTTGGATTAGTCGATTTTCCAGGGCTTGTAGCTGATTTTGGTTAGGTTCAGCATCAATTAATTTTTGCGATAGCAACTCTTCAATTAAGCTGGAGGGCAGTTGCGAATTTGTCTCACAGTAAGAAGTTAAAGCTTTGAAGCAGCGATCGCTTAAAACTATTTCCAGTTTCTGAGACATATCTAAAAATTATTTGGGGGCGGAGGAGGCAACTCAAATGGAATTGGCTCAGGCAAAGGTACAGGTTCGGGGGTAGGGCTAGGAGTGGGAATTGGAATTGGAATTGGACTTGGCGCAGGAGTTGGAGCGGGAATAGGTGCAGGATCGGGAATTGGTGCTGGTGAGGGGGTAGGACTAGGTAAAGGTGGCGGCGGACTTTCTATCTGCACTTCTAAGTTATAACTACTATCGGTAATGCCAGGCTGGGGTTGAATCAAGATGAAATAGGTACCACTTGCGGGTAATTTTCCGCGCCAATAACCAATGTCAATTTTGCTAGAAGCTGGATCAATTGCTTTTAGGTCCTCATAGTTGAGTGTCATTTGTAAACCAGTTCCCTCTAGACGCACGGTCATAGTCTGCCCTTTTTTGGCAATCAATTGATAGGTGACCATTTGCCCAGAGACTAAGCGATCGCTCACCGTAGCTCTATCTGACTGACTGGGAAACTCAATTGTTTTAGTTACATTTACTAAACTGACAGGTTTGGGCTTGGCTTCGGGATTGTTGCCAAAATTGCCAGGCGTAGCCAGTTGCTTCAAAAGTCCTGACGTGATCAGCCAAGATACTCCTGCCGCCGCGATCGCTAAAAATATGCCCAAAAACCAATTAAATTTACCAGATTGAGTGCGAGATGGCAGTGCAGTATTGTTAGTAAAAGTGCCAGCGTAGGCAGTTTGAGGCGGAATAGAGTTATTTCCTGCTCTAAATACCGCGATCGTCTTTTGATCTGGGGCGGCTGCTTGTAATAGTTGCAACGCTTCAAGTACTTCTTCAGCTTGACTAAAGCGATGGGCGGGTTTATGGCTAAGCATTCGGTCTAGAATTTTGGCAAAGCCATTACTCACCTGGGTATAACCTTGCCATGTCCAATTCAAGTGACGATCATCATAAATATCTTGGGGTTCGCGCCCTGTGAGTAACACAATCACAGTTACCGCTAAGGCATAGAGATCGCTGCTGGCATAGGCCCGTCCTGTTTGCATTTGTTCGGGTGGAGCATAGCCTAATTTCCCAACCATCGTGGCATTAGCGTGAGAGTTACGAATTTGAGTGGCAGCTTCTTTCCCTACACCAAAATCAATCAACATAGGTAATCCATCCAGCGATCGCTGCATCAGGTTTTCGGGTGAGATATCGCGATGAATTATTTGACAGGAGTGAAGATAGGCAAGCACAGGTAAGATCTGCCAAAGCAGTTGTCTGGCTTCTACTTCATTAAAAACTTTGCCTTGGCTCAAGCGATCGCTTAGCAGTTCCCTAAAATTTTTCCCTTCTACAAAGTCTTGCACCAAAAATAATCTGCCGCCCATTTCAAATGTGGCGCGAAACTCAGGAATTTGGGGATGGCGGATTTGGTAGAGAATGCTGGCTTCCCGTTGAAATAGCTCCTTTGCCTTGGCTACTACTTGGGGAGAAGGATCGGTGAGAATAAATTCTTTGAGCACACACAACTCCTGAAATCGCTCCAAATCTTCAGCAACATAGGTACGCCCCATCCCACCTTGAGCAATCGCCGCTTTTACTAAATAGCGATCGCGTAGCACTGAGCCAGAAGGAATAGATGAAGCCTGCATGAAAACTCTAAACAATTGGGCACAAGAGCAGCTTAACTATACCATTTCAAGCTAGTTCTATTAATTAGCCTTGCCAATTAAGCTTCAACACTGGTCGATTGATCTGGCTCAGGTATAGTTGAGATCGGCTCTTCGGGTAAATTTATAGT
>JBBRVV010000415.1:0-2427 GCA_038246525.1 Pseudanabaenales cyanobacterium | reverse complement strand
TCAGGAGTAGAAACGTTTACAGTGAGTTTCAAAATCTTGGGTTCGCTAGTTGTTCTAGGGGTAACTATTTCACTTCGGCTCCGCTCAGTAACCTCTGGTTCCACAATAGGTACATCTGACTGAGCGATCGCCTGTTCCATAGTCCGCACCGTAGCACCGATGCCCATGCCACTAACCACAATCGGCACTACTATCCAAGCAGCCATAAACCACTTAGAGATCTCCGAGGTTTTTCGCTCCTCAATGACTGTTCTAATTTCTGGTTCAAGTAAAGTAAAGCCTAACTTTAATAATTCGCTGCTATTCATCGCTTCGTACCTTGATAATTAAACGTGCTTGCAAAATATATTGATCGCCTAAACCTGTGATTAGCTCTTGTTTACTGGCATTACTCAACTGAATTTGACCAGCAAAGATAGAAATAGTTGGAAAGCGGTCGATTACCAGAGGGGCTTTAGCTTGATCAAGGTCATCAACGATCAAAGAGCCTGTGACATAAGCATTATTCGGCAATCCATTTAACCAATCAATAGCTAAAATGTCTTCTAAAATCATCTCTTTAGAAGTAATTGATACATCCTTACCAATCCTAGTATCTATGGAATTTGGCTTAATTTGACTGGCTGGATCATTACCGATTTGATAAAGAATACCCTTTGAATCCTTGGCAATTACGGAAGTCTGACCAGTAGAACCAATGACTTTGTACTCTTGATCAACACTCTGATTAGTGACACCATGCACACCCTTAACCTGAACAAATACCTGCTTTTCTGATCCATATCTCCTAAACATATCGCTGGCAGTAGCTGGGTCTTTGAGCATTGATCTACTAAAATTTTCAACTACACCACCATTGGTTATTAAATTGATCGAGATAATCAACAGAGCGATCGCCGTGGCAAGTAACCAATATTCACCAGTTCCACCAGAACGCATTCGATTATTTGGATTGCCTGGAATTACTAATCTTTTATTACTCGGATATAGTGCAGCTACTCCTGCCTTAGTAAAACAATCTGCAAACCAACCCATAAAGAAACCAATATTCAAAGCTCCCCAATACTGCCAAGAAAACATTACTAACGGGATTGAAGCGATCGCTAAAACTCCACTCGCAGCAAAACTATGGGTAACTGACCTATGGGCATATTTAGTTTCAATCCATGCCGCTACAGGATATAAAGCTCTACCAGTGAATGAGCGAGTTGTGTCTATATCTGGTAATTGGGAGGCGATCGCAGCAATTCCAAGAACATAACCATCGGCACTACCAAGAATAATGGCAGCCGTACAGGTCGAGATTGCTAAGTGAGTAAGTGCCATCATAATCTGCTGCTCCGTCTGTTCATATATTGAAAGAAAACTCTGATAGTAATGGCGAGTACCGTGGCGATACCGCCAATCATATACAAACCTTTATCCCCAAGTCCTAGACCAATAAAGCGCACGATCGCGACCAAAGAAATACCAGCAATCAAAAATGGTGTGCCGTCTATGTACTCCACATGATCCCCTGCTTCGCCCTCGCCCAGTCCCAGTGCCTCCTCACGAATTGCTCGTTTAGCTAAATATGGATTACCCCCAGAACGCTCCTGCAACTCTGCTAATTTTGAAGTCTCAACTTTTACCCCTAGAACATTTGCCTCTTCAAGCATCAAACTTCTTACGTCATTAGTTTGAAGTGATTTCATCTCTATGCGGGGCATGATTAAAAATATTCCTGCGCGCGGCGGGTGGGTTGCAAACATCAAAATAGTGCCACCGCCTTTAACAATTTCCTCAAGCCAATAGCGCAGCGCACTTGGGTATCTATGAGCATTGTCGCAAATCAATACGCAATAGCTATTCATTATCTTTTCAGCGATTGCCACTTTCATTTCAGTAGCAGTAAGTGGCACTTCCTTGTCGTCACTTTTTTCTCTTGGCACCATCTTGAAGGTATCAATCGCCAATTGGTCAGAGATATTTTGCAACGTTGATTTGGTATCACCTGCATAATCAGCGATCGCCACATTAAGCCCATGATTAATGAGTTCATCCTTGATCAGATTAGCCATGGTAGTTTTGCCACTTCCAGCATCGGCAACCACTAGAAAACTCTGCTTTTCAAGTGCAACTTGTAGAAATTTCTCTTTTTCTTCTTGGCGTAGTTCTATGGTATTGGTCATTTCCCGTCCGATTTAGGTTTACTAGGGTAAACCGAGCAGGAAAGGTGACAGATTGGCGGGTGCGAGAGATGCTGACAAAGCCATCTTCTAGGGGTTGGCGCAGGAACTCTAAAACATCTCTTTTAAATTCGGTTAATTCATCCAAAAAAAGAATTCCGTTTGAGGCTAAACTAATCTCCCCTGGTCGTGGAAAGCTACCTCCTCCAACTAGAGAGGGTCCAGAGGCGGAATGATGAGGACTTCTAAAGGGGCGATC
>JBBRVV010000414.1:0-2433 GCA_038246525.1 Pseudanabaenales cyanobacterium | reverse complement strand
TACCATCTGTCCCCCGCCGACCATTTAAACTGCACACTGCTACCTTAGTAATGCTTGGCTTGTTTGCCTTTTCAGGCTTAATCGCGATCGCTTGGCTTGTGGGTGAGCGTAATGTAGCCATGATTTTTGCCCATTTGCAGCAGTTTCAGCAAAATCCGCCTCTATGGTTGCAAGTACCTTTGGAAGTGGGCAAGCGCGTGATCGTGGGCTGGGCGATCGCCCTCACTCTTTTCATTTATTTAATTACCAAAGTTTATCCCCGTCCGCAAACTTGGTCACGCTTTGTGGTGGTGGCTGTTTTAATTTTGTTGATTTTGCGCTATGTCTGCTGGCGTAGCTTTTCTAGCCTGAATCTAATCGATCCGCTCAACGGCATATTTAGCTTGGCTTTATATTTTCTGGAAATGCTGACTATTTTTAGTGGGGTTTTGCAATTATTTATCCTGGTAGAATCCCGCGATCGCCGACCAGAAGCAGATGAGTTAGCCCGCGCGGTAGAAACTGGCGAATTTTGCCCAAGTGTGGATATTTTGATCCCCACCTATAATGAGCCTGCCTTTATTTTGCGCCGCACGATTATTGGCTGTCAGGCTTTAGATTATGCCAAAAAGACGATCTATTTACTAGATGATCAACAGCGCTCTGAGATAAAGCAACTGGCTGAAACCTTGGGCTGTGAATACTTAGCCCGCCCCGACCACAAATACGCTAAAGCAGGTAATTTAAACTATGCGATCGCCCGTTCTAGTGGAGATTTAGTTGTTTGCTTTGATGCAGATTTCATTCCCACTCGCAATTTTCTCACTCGTACCCTGGGCTTTTTTCAGGATCAAAAAGTGGCTCTAGTGCAGACCCCGCAAAGTTACTATAGTCCTGACCCAGTTGCCCGCAATTTAGGCTTAGAGAATATCCTAGTGCCTGAGCAAGAGGTTTTTTATCGCCAAATTCAGCCCGTGCGCGATGGTACAGATAGTGTGGTTTGTGCGGGTACTTCCTTTGTAATGCGGCGCTCAGCTTTACAGGCTGCGGGTGGGGAATTTGTAACTTCCTCTTTGAGCGAAGACTATTTTACGGCGGTGCGCCTTTCAGGTAAAGGCTATCGCTTGATTTACTTAGATGAAAAATTAAGTGCTGGGGCAGCACCCGATGATATGAATTCTCAAGCGAGTCAGCGCCTACGTTGGGCTAGAGGAACTTTGCAGGCTTTCTTTATCGAAGAGAATCCCTTAACTATGCCTGGATTACGACCCTTGCAGCGGATTGCCCACCTCACAGGCATTTTCCATTGGTTTACTAGCCTGTCGCGAGTTGGATTCCTTTTGGTTCCCTTGGCATACTCATTTTTCGGCATTATTGCGGTGAAGGCAAGCATTGCTGAGATTCTTTACTTCTTTCTGCCCCAATATTTAGTGCATATAACTGTGTTTGGTTGGTTGAGCGATCGCAGTCGTTCGGCATTTGTATCAGATATTTATGATGTGGTGCTGTGCTTTCCTTTGGCATTTACGGTAGTTCAGGCGATGCTTTATCCCTTCTCTAAGGGCTTCAAAGTCACGCCTAAAGGTGGTCAACGCGATCGCTTGAACTATAATTGGCTGCTAGCTTCACCGCTGATCATCTTATTTATTCCTACTGCCTTTAGTCTTTGGCTGAACTTGAGCAATTATCTGTTAAATACCAGGATTAACTTGCTTCCTGAAGGGAATGAACAGTTTAAAGGGATCGAACTTGGCTGGATTTGGAGTACCTACAACCTATTCTTATTGAGTATTGCTTTATTGGTGATGCTTGATCTACCTAAGCCTGATCTATACGAGTGGTTCAAACTGCGCCGTTCTCTTCGGATTAGCTATGAATTAAATGGCGAAGAACAAGTATTTTGGGGAACAACTTCCAATATTTCTGAAGGTGGCGCGATCGCGACCCTTACCCAAGCAGGATTCCCAGAGATTTCTTCTACTTCTGCCATAGAAGTTAAGGTTGAAATTCTCGAAGAGCAGCTAAAACTCTCTGCCAAAGTGTTACACAAACAGTTAATTAACGAATCTCTCAACTTGCATCTAGAGTTTACTGACATTACTTTAGAGCAACACCGCGTTTTAATAGAAATGCTTTTTTGTCGCCCTGGGCAATGGCACAGACAAGATACACCTGGAGAATTTGCTTCCCTTTGGCTCCTCTTGCGTAGCCTGATTGCGCCAAAAGCCATCTTCGGGCGGAAAAATCAAGACATTTCCAAAGTAAGTGCGATCGCGGTGACCCAGAGTTAATTCTAGTTAAAACACAAAGCACCTAGCTTATTTTGTCACTGAGCCAATTCAGTATCAAGCTCCTCTGTTACGATTATTAACTGTTGAGCCTGGAATAGAACCAAGCGATCGCTTTGAAATAATCCTAGCAAAATTAGGCTGAAGGGTTTTTTACTATTTTTTA